>JAEPQP010000105.1 GCA_017640485.1 Phycisphaerales bacterium
ACTCCGACTCAGCCCGCTCCAGCCGACCAAAGCACACCGACTAATACGACCAATCCAAACACCACCGAGCCTGTTAAAAAGCAAACCGCTCAGAAGAACACAACTCCAAGCAAGCCGCTTTCCACCACCAAACCCACCGCTCAAGAAGGCGAAGTCCTCATCACCTGGTCCGGACCACTGGTCGTCAAACCCATCGATGATCCATCATCGACGGCGCTCGCAACACAGCAACTCGCGCTCTCCTTCACCTCCCAAGAACGCGTCGAGTTCACATCCGACGATCAATCCATCACAGGATCCGCAGATCAGCTCACCTACGGCGCAACGACCGCAAACCTCGATTTAATCGGATCCGATTCCGCACCGATCCGACTCAACGCACAAGACTCCGGAACCCTCAGCGCCGCGCAGCTCAACGCGGACCTCACCAGCGGTCAAATCTTCATCCCAACCACCGGACGCCTCGAGTCCCAGCCCCAGCCCGACCAGCCACCCGCGCAAATCGACTGGTTCGAATCAGCCCGATTCAAGCTCGCCAAATCCGAAACCGACGAACTCATCGGGCGACTCCAATCCGCACAGTTCCAAGGCCAAGTCGTCGGAACACGCGCCGACGCCGTCCTCCGAGCCAACGCTCTCGAAGCAGACTTCACAAGCACCGGTCCCTTCGAATCCGCACTCCGCACCATCACCTTCAATCAAGGCACACTTAACTCCGACTCCGGATCACTCAGCGCCCAAGACATGAGCATCGGATTCTCCCCGAACCCACCAGCCACAAGCGTCAACCCATCCAAACTCGATGCCCAAGGCGAAGTCCTTGTGATCTCCCCAGACGGACGCATCACCAGCAACGAACTCAGCGCAATCCTGACCCAGAACATCGAAGGACAAACAGAAGTCCACTCCGCACTCGCGCAAGGAAACGCAGAATACCTCGGCAAGAACGACACCTACGCCAAGGGTCAACAGATCGATCTCGATACCCCGAGCAACGCCATCCACATCATCGGATCGCAAAGCAATCTCGCAACCGCCGGACAAGCCGGATCAACCATCCAAGGCCCCGACATCAAGATCAACACCCGATCCCGCTCAATCCTCGTCGATGGACAAGGCACCTTCGATCACGACATCGTCGCAGAGGGAACCCCAACCGGAGGACACCTCAATGTCCGCTGGACCGAGTCCATGCGATTCGACGACGCCCTCGGATCGATCAAGTGCGAAGGTGAAGTCGTCGCCGTATCCACACCAGACGCGTACACCATCGACACCCTCAAAGCCGACCGCTTGGAAATCGACCTGACCCCAGCACCGGGAACCGACATCCTCGACCAACCCACCGAACTCGCGCAAGAGAATGAACCAGAACGCGAACTCCTCCAAGCCCGTGCCTATGGCCGAGCAGTCCCCGGCTCAGACATCGTCCCCGCAAGCGTCGAGTCCCGCACCTTCGACCCCGCCAACCCAGAAGTCGCGGTGGGGGTCATGTACCTCCAGGGATCCAAACTCGTCGCCGACAACCGCGCCCAAACCCTCAATGTCCCCTCGTCTGGGATGATGGTCCTGATGGACCGCTCCCCAGACCAGCCGGGTGGTCAATCCCCCGAATCCGCGACCGTCATGCCCAACACCTCAGGACCCGGACTCACCCGCATGACCTGGCTCGGATCCATGACCCTCGATCGCGCCAACGGCACAGCACAGGTCATCAACGAAGTCAACATCCGACACAAATCCCTCACCACCGGACGCGTCTCGCAACTCGGATGTGATCAGCTCACCGCCGAGTTCACCCCCCAGTCATCGAGCGCCGCTGCAACTGCACCGATCACGATGCAGACCGCCAACGCGTCCGGCCGCGTCCGCTTCACCGATCTCAACCGCACCCTCCTCTCCGACCACGCGCTCTACAACGCGCAGAATGAAACCCTCTTCGCGTACGCCGACGACAACCGCCTGGTCACGCTGCGTGACTCCACCGAACCCACCCCAGTCTCCGCACGCACACTGCTCTGGGACCTCAAAGCCGATCTCATCGAGATCGACGCCCCCTCACCAGTCCGCGCCCCAGCAAGACCATAAGACATGACCATCACCCTCCGTCCAGTCGAACGCTCCGATCTTCCCATCTTCTACGAGCACCTCCTGCACCAACCCGCTCAGCACATGGCCGCCTTCGTACACGAAGACCCGAGCGACCGAGCCAAGTTCGACATGCACTGGGAAAAACTCCTCCAGAGCGACGCGATCCTCAAACTAAGCATCGAGTTCAAAAACCAACTGGTCGGACACATCATCAGCTTTGACATGATGGGGGATCGCGAAATTACCTACTGGATCGATCACCAATACTGGAATCAAGGCATCGCGTCCGAAGCCCTCCGCCAGTTCACAGAGATCGAAACCACCCGCCCGTTGTTTGGCCGCGCAGCGAAAGACAACGCCGCCTCCATCCGCACGATGGAAAAATGTGGATTCATCCTCCAAGCCGAGGAGCGAGGATTCGCCAACGCACGAGGCCAAGAAATCGATGAAGTTGTCATGGTGCTCAGGTAAACCCGAGAATCCGCTCACCCAAAGTGGGCAACCCGCTTCTTCCCTTGACAGGTCGGACACGGGATCGGATGACCCGTCGAAGGCTGCAGCGCCGGGACCGCATTGAGCCCCATCGTCCGCACCGCGACCGTCGCCGGACACGGAATCGATCCCTCACCATCACACTCCGGACAGCACCGGAACTCGATCTCGCCCACCAGCTTCAAAGCCGGGAGTGATCCGTGGTCGTGCTCAGTTGCTGTATCGAGATGCTGCGGCGTGTTCATAGTCCGTATATCGACCCAATCCACTCCCAAGTTCACAATCCAAATCGAACTTTTCAACCGCTCAGAGCATCCAATCCCGATCCCAGCACACTCTCGGAACCTGGACCATCGTTCTCACGGATAGTCAGCCGCTGCCAACACACGCAGCAGAAAGAGAGCAATTATTATGAAATTGATGAAAGAGAAAGCAATCGTTCTATCCGTCCTCACGACGCTCGTCGCGTCCGCCAGCGCCGGATTCACATTCCAAGAGATCGACTTCGGAGCCGACCACCGAGACCCCGCCGAGGGAATCATCGTCCTCGACCACTCGTTCGACGCCCATTTCGCCAGCCTCGGCGTGTACTTCAGCTCTCCAACCGACAACCCCATCTACTGGATTGGCACCGACTACGGCTTCACCGCCGGAGCCGGATCCCTCAACATGGGCAACCCAACCCAAGGCGGAATCTCGAACTACCCCCTCCGCGTCGACTTCCTGACCCCAGTCGCCTTCGCCTCCATCCACGGCGTTGACGGCGGAGGAGACATCGACACCCTCGCCGTCCGCGCCTACTCCTACGAACACGGACTCGTCGATCAGAACTCCCTCACCAGTTCCTTCGGAGGACTCGGAGGCACCGTCGGCGTCGAAGCCCCAAGCATCGACTACATCCTCATCCAACAAACCGGATCATCAGCAGGCCTCTTCCTCGACGACCTCCGCTACATCCAAGTCCCCACACCAGCAACCCTGCCAGTCCTCGGCTTGGCGCTCTTCGCACGCCGTCGTCGATAAGAGATCATCATCCACACCAAAAAGCCGCGCTCACAATGGGGGCGGCTTTTGTATCCATAAGAAACAAGCGTTTAGCTCAGCGACTCAACAAACGTCTTGAACCGATCCATCCCCGCATTGATTTGCTCATCGCTGCACGCAAACGAGATCCGCACATGGTTCCCGCCGCACCCGCCGAAGTCGTCGCCGGGTACGAACGCGATGTGCGCCTCTTCGAGCATCGCTTCGGATAAACTCGGCGCATCGGTGATCTTCGTGCCCTTGGGAGTCGTCTTGCCAAACAGCGAAGACACATCCGGAAACACATAAAATGCACCGGTCGGAGTCGGGCAGGTAATCCCCGGAATCTCTGCGAGCCGAGACTGGATCAACTTCGCGCGCGACGCAAACGCGAGCCGCATCTCTTCGACCGTGTCCGCAACGGACGCATTCGTCAGCGCCTCGCGGATCGCCGGGTAGTTAAAGCTCGTGATGTTCGTCGTCATCTGTCCCTGCAGCGTGCCCATCGCTTTGATCAGCTTCTTGCCAAACTCCCCAGGCATCGCCGCGTACCCGATCCGCCACCCCGTCATCGCGTACGCCTTGGACATCCCATTCAAGGTCACCACCCGATCCGCGATCTCCGGGATCGACCCGATCGAGAAGTGGGGGTGCTCGCCGTAGACAATCTTCTCGTAGATCTCATCAGTCAGCACCACCAGATTCGGCGCAATCTCCCGCGCCTCATGGATCACCTTCCCCAGTTCACGGATCTGCGCCTCGCTGTACATCGTCCCGCACGGATTCGAAGGCGAGTTCAGAATCAACACCCTCGAACGTGGAGAAATCGCATCCTGCAACTGCTTTGCCGTAATGCAAAAATCAGACTCCGGACCAGCCGGGATCTCCCGAACCACCCCACCCGACAACTCACAGATCGGACGATACGAAACCCACGCAGGAGTCGGGAGCAGCATCTCCCAAGGATCCTCACCAATCGCAGGCGGATCAATCAGCGCCTGAATCGCCGTGTACAACGAGAACTTCCCACCCGTCCCGATCCCAACATGCTCACCGGTCAATCCCTGAATCCCGTTCTCACGAACGAGCTTCTCCGCGATGCACTCCCGCGTCTTCATATCCCCAAGTGTCGGCATGTACTTCGTCTGCCCGTCATTGATCGCCTTGATCGCCGCGTCCTTGATTGGCTGAGGCGTATCAAAGTCGGGCTCCCCCGCCGCAAACCCAAGCACATCCACCCCCGCCGCCTTCATCGCCTTGGCGCGGTTATTCAACGCGACCGTAATCGAAGGCTTCAGAGTCGACGCACGCTTGGAGAGTTGTGGATTGCTCATACCAAATCATAGTCGATACGACCCCTCAATCGGATGTTCGTGTCGCCAATTCCTGCAGCAATCGAGCACTCAACAACTCCACTTTCTTCACTTCCCGCGTGATCGCAATCCGCTGCATTTCCAGCCAGAACCAGACTTTCATAAAGCCGATCATAAAGGTCCCCACAATCACCCCGATCGCCCACCCGATCATCGCCTGCACCTCGGTCGCGTCAAAGAACCGAACCAAACACCAGATCGAGAGCCCCATGACAACCATCGAAACGATCACGATCGGGATCGTCATCAGCCAGTTCCGGCTCCGGAAGGTCGCAATCACCAACTGATCAACCCGGAGCCCATCATCGGGCCCACCGATCTTCTGCGCATCCTCTGCACTCAGTGCCTTCCGGATTTCTTCATCAAGCATGTTCATTGTGTGCTCCTTTCAAGCTGTGATTTGAGTTGCAAACGCGCCGCCGAGAGTCTCGTCTTGACAGTGCCAACCGGGATCCCCAACACTCCCGCAATCTGTGAGACCGTGCACTGATCCATGTAAAACAAGTACACGACCTCCCGAAGCTTCGGATCAAGATGCCCGATCGCGACCCGGATGTCCTGCGAGTAATCCTCGCTCGATCCATCCTCCGATTCCGCAACCCCCTGATCCCTGAGCGACCGGTTCAACACCCGATCCCTCGACTGCTGCTGGATCCAATCCGCGGCTTTGTTCTGCACAATCCGGTACACCCACCCGCCAAACTTGGACGGATCCCTGAGTGAATGAAGCCCCCTCGCCGCAGCGACCCAGGATTCCTGCACGACCTCGCGTGCCCCCTCCTCATCGCCCGTCAGTCTCCGAGCCCGCCGGGTCATCCTCGGCGACCACAACCGCACAAGCCCCGTCAGCGATTCCCGATTCCCATGCTGGGCATCCAGCACCAAGTACTCGCTCAACAGCTGATGGGGATCAAGGGGCTTCACAGGGTGAATTGTCTCCCAAGTGAGCACTCAGGTTTTTGGATTCCAGAACAAATCCGCAAAATGACCCTAGAGTCAGTGAAATCAGCGGCTTATCTGCACCAACTTCCTCCCAAACACCTCCAGATTTTTGATATTCCAGCCCTGACGCCTATCATCTCCCAGCACCGCACCGAGCGGTCCACAACCCAGGTTTGGCGACCATTGGTGATCCCTACGACCACCAAGGCTCGCGACGGAAGGACATGAAACCATGCCATTGACCACTGAAGAAACAGCACAAATCGTCAAAGACTTCGGACGCACCGAAGGCGACACCGGCTCACCAGAAGTCCAGGTCGCCCTCCTGACCGCTCGCATCAAGCAGGTCGCGACCCATCTCCGCGAAAACAAGCAGGACATGCACAACCGCCGCGGCCTCGTCATGATGGTCGCCAAGCGCAACCGCTTGCTCCGCTACCTCGCTCGAACGAACCGCGACTCCTACCTCGACACCATCAAGCGTCTCGGACTCCGCAAGTAATCTCCTCGACCCGTGTGTTGGAAACAACACGCGGGTTTTTGTATTCGAATACAGAACCCTGTTCAGACAGCGGCAGCAGGCGATCAGCATTCACCAAGAATGCTCTCCGCCTTCTGCCTCTTGAGTAGCGAGGACAGGGTTCACTGATGACGCGAACCGATCACGGCGCCGTGCGCGAGATCCGTTCAAAGACACCCGGGAACCTCGCACCCGAATACACCCACAAAGGGGTATCTGATATGGCAGACCAACAAGTAATCGCCGTCGAAAAAGAAATCGGCGGCCGCACAATGCGCATCGAAACCGGGAAGATCGCCAAACTCGCGACCTCCGCACTCCTCATCTCACACGGCGAAACCACCGTCATGTGTACCTGCATGCGGGCAACCCCGCGTCCAGGTCTCGACTTCTTCCCGATGCAAGTCGACTACCGCGAAAAGCTCTCCGCAGGCGGCAAGTTCCCAGGCGGTTTCCGCAAGCGTGAAGGCGCACCGAACGAAAAAGAAGTCCTCACGATGCGCATGATCGACCGCCCGATCCGCCCGCTCTTCCCAGACGGCTTCATCGAAGAAGTCCAGATGCAGTGCTGGGTCATGAGCCACGACGGAGAGAACGACGCCGATGTCCTCGCAGGAACCGGCGCCGCGGCAGCACTCTCGATCTCCGACTGCCCGTTCCAAGGCCCACTCGCGACCGTCCGCGTCGCACGCATCTTTACCGATGACGGCGCACAGTTCGTCCTCAACCCAACCGTCTCCCAGCTCGACTTCTCCGATATGGATGTCGTCATCGCAGGACACAAAGACGGCGTCAACATGATCGAAGTCGGCGCTGCAGAAGTCCCTGACGCAGATGTCCACGCCGCGATCAAGTTCGGATACGAAGAAGGCGTCAAGCCAATCCTCGAACTCATCGAAGAACTCGTCGAGAAGGTCGGCGTTGAACCACGCCTCGGCGACCACATGAATCTCATCCCAGACGAGATCATGGACAAGGTCACCTCCCTCTGTGAAGCAGACCTCACCGAAGCACGCCAGATCAAGGGCAAGCATGATCGCGGCGACAAGGTCGCCGAGATCAAAAAGTCCGTCATGGAAAACTTCCCGATCAACGATTCCGGGAACCCAGCAGAGTGGGAAGCATCCAAGACCGCAAACCGCCAAGCGTCCGAAGCCTTCCGTAAGCTCGAGAAGAAGATCACCCGCAAGCTGATCGTCGAGAAGGGCATCCGTGCCGACGGCCGCGGCCGCACCGAGATTCGCCCACTGGAAATGCAAGTCGGACAGTTCGCAAGAACCCACGGTTCCGCATTCTTCCAACGCGGTGAGACCCAGTCGCTTGTCTCCTGTACCCTCGGCACCGGTCGCGATGAACAAATCATCGACGGCCTCCTCCCCGAGTACTCCAAGAAGTTCTACCTACACTACAACTTCCCACCATTCTCCGTTGGTGAAGCCGGTCGCATCATGGGACCAGGACGCCGCGAAGTCGGACACGGCGCCCTCGCCGAGCGTTCACTCCTCGGAATCCTCCCATCCCCAGAAGACTTTGCCTACACCATCCGCCTCGTCTCGGACATCACCGAATCCAACGGCTCGTCCTCGATGGCATCCGTCACCGGCGGCTGCCTCGCACTCATGGACGCGGGTGTCCCCATCACCAACACCTGTGCAGGGATCACCGTCGGACGCTTCGCAGACGAGAACGATGAGAACGAAGTCCTCGTTACCGACATCATCGGAGAAGAAGACTTCTTCGGCGACATGGACTTCAAAGTCTCCGGCACCAAGGACGGGATCACCGGTATCCAGCTCGACCTCAAAGCCCGCGGCCTCACGCTCGATCAGATCGAAACGATCTTCGCGCAAGCCCGCGAAGGCTACATGAACATCATCGAGCAAATGGAAGCCGTCATCCCAGAGCCACGCAGCGAAACCTCCAAGTACGCTCCGCGCCTCCTCCAACTCAGCATCGATCCAGAAAAGATCGGCAAGCTCATCGGACCAGGCGGCAAAACCATCCGCGCTCTCCAAGACAAGTACTCCGTCAACATCGATGTCGACGACGACGGCTCAGTCATCGTCTCCTCGTCCAACGCGATGAATGTCGAGAAAGCAGAAGCCGAAATCTCCGCACTCTGCGAAGATGTCAAAGCCGGAACCATCTACGAAGGAAAGGTCGTCTCGACCAAAGACTTCGGTGCCTTCATCGAGATCGCACCTGGAACCGACGGCATGTGCCACATCTCAGAACTCGCCGACGGCTATGTCGAATCGGTCGCCGATGTCGTCTCCGTTGGTGACGAGGTCAAGGTCAAGGTCCTCCTTGTGGATGATCAGGGACGCATCAAGCTCTCGATCAAGCAAGCCGACCCAGACTGGGAAGAGAAAGCCAAGAAAGCGAAGGAAGAGCGCGCTTCACGCGGCGATTCCGACGATGATTCGGGCGAATCCGACGAAGAAGGCGACCGCAAACCACGCCGTCGCCGTCGTCGCCGCCGCACCGAGAGCTCATCAGCCGAATAATCGCTGACCCGAGCCCACATCCGATAATCAGGAATTACCCCCAAATAAGTCCGGCACTTGTTTGGGGGTATTTGACGCGCATCGAATCTTTGGTATGCTGTACATACCCAGTGGTTCCTCGTAAGCCACTGCGGAAGTTGGCAATACGACCCATGTCTCGTGGGCGGTTCGTGAATGCCAACTCGTTAGGAGACCGGGTCCAAGACCCCGGGGACATCAATGGGTAATGATTCCAACCAACTTGTAGACATCAGCGGCTCAGTCAAATGGTTCGATCCCCGAAAGGGCTTCGGATTCATCGTCGGACCAGACGAACAAGATATCTTTGTCCACTACACCGTCATCCAAGGCGAAGGATTCAGAGTCCTCGCTGACGGATCCCCAGTCACCTACTCCGCAGAGAACGGCGAAAAGGGATGGAGAGCAACCAAAGTCACTCCAATCGAATCCGCCAGCAACAAATCAGACTCCAATGCCGAGTCCGCTACCGAGCCAGAGCAAGAAGCAGAAGCCGAGGTCGTTGTCCCCAAACGCACCTACTCCCGCACCCCTCGCCGGTAAGTTGCTGCCTCCAGAATCCTCCCATACTCATCCCCGCGTCCACCAAACCGGTGGTTCGTATCTATGCTCGTGCATGAACAGCGCTGCATCACCATCCATCCAAGCTGAGTCAGC
>JAEPQP010000151.1 GCA_017640485.1 Phycisphaerales bacterium
CTATCTCCCGTTCCTCGTCATCGACATGGTCATCGCATCGCTGCTGATCTCCATGAGCATGATGATGCTCCCGCCGGTCCTGATCTCGCTGCCCTTCAAACTCATGCTTTTTGTGCTTGTCGATGGATGGACCCTCATCGTTGGCTCACTCCTCGAAAGCTTCGTCCAAGACGGCGACAGCTCCAGACTCAGCGCCACCGCCGTCGCGACGCTCGCGCCGATGCTGCTCCTCGTTCGCATCAAGAAGCACGAGCCGCCATCGCTTGACCAGCCCCCACGCAAGCGTTTTCTATTCGGAGGCCGACGAAGATGATCGACGAAACCGCTCTCCAAATGATCCGTGACGCTCTCTACATCGTGCTCATCATCGCAACCCCGCTCCTCCTCGTCGGCATGATCCTGGGTCTGCTGATCTCCCTCGTCCAATCCGTCACCTCCATCCAAGACCAGACCCTCACATTCGTTCCCAAGATCATCTCGTTGATCGTTGTTGTTGTCCTGCTGCTTCCCTGGATCCTCTCCATCCTCGGCGAGTTCGCCCTAGAAATGCTGCGCCTGTTCTGATGGACATGATCACCCCCATGCTGGTCCATGTGCTCCCGCTCATGCTCGTCACCGCAAGGCTGACCGGCATCTTTCTCTTTACACCCCTCCTCCGCTCATCAACCCTCCCCCGAGTCTTCAAAGCAATGCTCGCGTTCATGTTCGCGATCGCGCTCTACCCCGCAGTCCCGCAGTTCAGCCCAGCCGCAGCGATCGACACCGTCCAACTCGTCCCGCTCCTGTTCTCTGAACTCCTCGTCGGGATCTCCATTGGACTCATCGCAGCGATGCCCCTCTACGCGATGCAGATGGGTGGATTCGTCATGGGATACCAGGTCGGTCTCTCGCTCGCCGAATCCTTCAACCCAGAACTGGATTCCAACGGTTCCGTCCTCGGCCTGCTCCTTTTCTACATGGCCGTCTTCATCTTCATCGGACTTGGAGGCTTCGAACTGCTCTTCCTCGCACTCGCCGATTCCTTCCACACCGCGCCGATCGGGATGTTCACGGCACAAGATGTTCCGCTCGAGATGTTCGTCGAGGTCATCACCTCAGGATTCGAACTCGCGATCCGCGTCGCATCACCCGTCATCGCAGCCGTAGCGATGTCGCAGGTCGCGATGGGTCTGGTCATGAAGACCATGCCACAGGTCAACATCATGAGCATCGGATTCGCGATCCAGATCCTCACCGGACTCATCCTGCTCATGCTCATGATCAATGTCATGGGAACCGTCGCCGGAGAAGAAATCGACCGCGTCATGGATGGCCTCTCCCTGTGGATCCAGGACCTCGCCACCGACTCGGCGCACGCAAGAGCCCTCCAGTCAGCAGAAGGGGGGAACTAAATGGACGATCTCGGAGAACGCACCGAAGCACCAACCCCCAAAGCCCTCCAGACCGCACGCGAGAAGGGGCAGGTCCCCAAAAGCCAAGACCTCTCCGGCGCCGTCCTCATGCTCGGAGGCGTCGTCGCACTCATGATTCTCGCACCGATGATCGGAGAGATGTTCGAGCGCATCCTCCGCACCATGCTCTCTGGAGACATCAGCGTCGATCAACTCGACACCGCTTCAATCCGCTCGACCTCCGCGATCGCGGTCTACGAGGTCATGCGCGTCATGATCCCCGTCCTCCTCATCGTGATGGTCGTCGCGTACGCGTCCCAGTTCATGCAGGTCGGATTCCTCATCAGCGCCGATCCCATCCAACCAAAGTTCAGCAAGATCTCACCGCTCGGAGGGATCAAACGAATCTACGGCAAAAAAGGAATCGCCAAAGCGATCATCAACACCCTCAAACTCACGCTCCTCATCATCGTCTCCATCATCGTCATCCGCTCCCAGATCGACACCATCGCGACCCTCCCCATGCTCCCCGCGATCATGGCCACCGCCGCCGTCCTCCGCATGGTCGTCATGATCGCATTCATCCTGATCGTCATTCTTCTGATGCTCGCCGTCATCGACTACATCTTCCAACGCTGGCAGCACATGCAAGAGAACAAAATGACCAAACAGCAGGTCAAGGACGAACGCCGCACGATGGAAGGCGATCCTCAACTCAAGGGCAAGCGCATGCAGATGGCGCGCGAGATCGTAATGCAACAAGCCGCGCACCATGTCCCGCAAGCCGATGTCATCGTCACCAACCCGACCCACTTCTCCGTCGCGATCAAATACGACACCGACTCGATGGGCGCTCCCAAAGTCACCGCCAAGGGCGCGGACCTCATCGCGTTCCATATCCGCCAGATCGCTCGTCAGAACGATGTCCCAATCGTCGAGCGCCCTCCGCTCGCTCGTGCACTGTACTGGGGGGTCAAAGTCGGACAAGAGATCTCCGCAGAGCATTACGAAGCGGTCGCCGAGCTCCTCGCGTATGTCTACCGCATGGAGGGCAACGCACAATCCGCAATGAACAACATGAGCAACCAACCTGCAGTGTCGCAAGAACCAGCAACCGTCTAGTCAAGAACGCATAGGAACCCGTCAGCTAACCCATGGCCAAAGAATCGACCAACCTGCCACTCCCACCCTGGGTCAATCGCATCGGTGAATACCGAACGCTGATCGTCCCGATCGGGTTCGTGCTGATGCTGTCGGTCATCCTGCTCCCGCTCCCGCCCGCGATGCTCGACATCCTCATCGCGTTCAATATCTCCCTCGCCGTCATCACGCTCCTGACCACGCTCTACATGCAGAAGGCGCTCGAGTTCTCCGTCTTCCCGTCGCTCCTGCTCGCAACAACACTGCTCCGATTGGTCCTCAACATCGCGTCGACCAGACTCATCCTGACCGCCGACGCGTCCACCCCGCAAGAAGCAATCGGCGTTGCGGGTAAAGTCATCTCCGCGTTCGGGGTCTTCGTTGCTGGAGACTCCCTCTTCGTCGGCGTCATCATCTTCTCGATCCTCATGATCGTTCAGTTCATGGTCATCACGAAAGGCGCCGGACGCATCGCCGAAGTCGCCGCACGCTTCACCCTCGACGCAATGCCCGGAAAGCAGATGGCCATCGACGCCGAACTCTCCAACGGCATGATCACCGAAGCCCAAGCACGCACCCGCCGAGAAGAAATCGGACGCGAAGCCGACTTCTACGGCGCCATGGACGGTGCTTCCAAGTTCGTCAAAGGCGACGCGATCGCAGGCATCATCATCACCCTCATCAACATCGCGGGTGGTTTCGCCGTAGGCACCATCGATAAGGGCTGGCCCGCAGGTCAGACCGCCGAGATCTTCACCAAACTCACCATCGGTGATGGACTCACCAGCCAGATCCCATCATTCATCATCTCCATGGCCGCCGCACTCATCGTCACCCGCTCCGGAGACAAGGGTAACCTCGGCACAGAACTCACCGGTCAACTCAGCGCCCAACCCAAAGGGCTCATCATCACCTCAGGATTCCTCGCCGTCCTCGCGTTCTCCCCGCTCCCGACTGTCCCGCTGTTGACCATCGCCGTCGGACTCGGAATCCTCGCATGGATCCTGATCCGCGTGACCAAGGACCGTGCAATCCAGAAGCACGAAGAAGCCCAAGCAGAAGCCGCGCAAGCACCCGTCGAAGCACCACAAGTCGAAGACCTCCTCAAAGTCGATGTCCTCGAACTCGAAGTCGGCTACGGCCTCGTCCCCCTCATCGACACCCACCAAGGAGGAGATCTCCTCGACCGAATCAGCGCCGTCCGCAGACAACTCGCGATCGAACTCGGACTCGTCATGCCGCCCGTCCGAATCCGCGACAACATGCAACTCCCACCAAACGAATACCGCGTCAAAATCCGAGGCAACGCCGTTGCGACCGGACAAGTCAGCCCAGGAAAGCTCCTCGCGATGGACTCCGGACTCGTCACCGGAAAGATCGACGGCGTCCACACTGTCGAACCCGCGTTCGGTCTCGATGCGTGGTGGATCGATGCGGCACAGCGCTCCCGCGCCGAAACCATGAACTACACCGTCGTTGATCCGACCAGCGTCCTCGCGACCCACATCACCGAACTCGTCAAGACCTACGCCGACGAACTACTCACCCGCGAAGAAGTCAACAACCTCCTCGAAGGACTCAAGGAGAAGGCATCCAAACTCGTCGAAGAAGCCGTCCCGAGCATCATCAAAGTCGGGGAACTCCAGAAGATCCTCCAGTCCCTGCTCCGAGAGCGCGTCCCGGTTCGAGACATCGAAACCATCCTCGAAACCCTCGCCGATTGGGGGACCAAAACCAAAGACCCCGATGTGCTCGTCGAATATGTCCGAAACGCACTCCGCAGAACCATCTGCTCCCTCTACGCCGACACCAACGAGCAGGGGGCACTCTCGCTCGTCTGCGTCACCCTCGATCCTCGCCTCGAGGACCAGGTCAACGCGTACATCGATCGCTCCGCCGCAGGAACAGTCCTCAATGTCCCAGCACGCGTCGCGCGCGACATCGCGAGCGCCGTCGCCGATGAACTCTCCAGCGTCATGGCGCAGGGTCGTCTCCCAGTGGTCATCGCGTCCCCGCAAGTCCGCAACGCGATGTGGCAGATCCTCGAACCCCATATCCCAGGCGTTGCCGTGCTTGGATACAACGAAGTCGTCACGGGCATCGAGGTCGAATCCGTCGGACTCGTCGGCCCCCCCAATGAGCAGAGTGCTCCCCAGACGACCGACCAAAGCCAGCAGGCGCAAACCGAAGCCAACACGCCCGCTGGAGTCGCGTGAAGCCCCCTATTTTCATTGTGGACAACTTGTCGATAAGTAGCCAAACCCATGTCAACACGGTACATTACCGTGATGGGGACACCACCATCACCTCCACACCACAGATGATGCGTAAGCATGCCAGGACGGCTCGATCATGAAACTCAAAACATACACCGCTGAAACCATGGCCCAGGCGCTCGCACAGGTCCGCAAAGACCTCGGCGCCAACGCGATGATCCTCCACACCCGCTCATTCCGAACCGGATCCTGGCTCGGAATCGGAGGCAAAGCGATGGTCGAGATCACCGCATCCTCCCCGCAACCAACCTCAAACAAGCCACGCAAGACCCGCAAAGCACAACGCGCTTCTCAAGCCCCGGTCGCGATCGAATCCAAATCGAACACCGATCAATCACTCCAAGAAAACCACATCAAGGATGTCACCGACATCCCCGATATTGTCGAACGCAAACCCGCGCCGAACAAACAGCAGACGAATCAACAGGCCAATACACAATCCAATCAGAACGCGCAAGACACCAAGCAACGCATGACCGAGATCAAAGACGCGCTCAGCGAGGCTCAACGCACCACTGAGGAACTCACCAAAGCAAGCACCCCAAAGCCCACATCATCATCAAGCGAGCAACTCGACGATCGATCGATCCTCCTCCAAGGGCTCATGGGTCTCGATCGCAAAAATCCAACCATCGATCGCGAACCCCAACAAGATC
>JAEPQP010000158.1 GCA_017640485.1 Phycisphaerales bacterium
CAGCGGTGATGGTGACGATAGAGGAGATTGTGGCGCCGAGCACGAGGAGGAGGAGGGTGTAGAGGGTGAGGCGGATGGGTTTGGCGATGAGGTAGGCGTAGGCGCGTTGGAGTGCGTCGAAGCCGTCGGTGCCTTCGATGGCGAGTGCGGAGATGGTGATGGGGAGTGCGAGGGTGTGGAGGATGAGGATGCAGACGAGGAGGATGGAGAGGGTGAGTCCGAGGATATAGAGGAGGGCGCCGAGGATGTTGACGACTGGGAGGCCGAGGGCAAGACCGATGAGCATGGCGAGGAGTGCGAGGATGACGACGATGAGGATTGGTCCGAGCGTTGCGAGAGCGATTTGTTTGATGGAGAGGAGTGCTGCGGAGAGTGCTGCGGAGGTTGTGGTTTGACGGCCGTGGGCGAACTCGATGCTTGTGGATCGGGTGACGGCGTGTCCGAAGACGCCGAGGACGAGGATGGTGGGGACGATGAGGGCGAGGGAGGTCCAGGGTGACTGGCTGATGATCGCGATGTGATGCTGGGCGGCGTACATGATCGCGTAGATGGTGCGCGTTGGGTTGAGCGACATCATGGCGTCGAGGATTGGTTGGAATCCAAGGTAGGTGTCGGTGGCTCCTGGTGGGATTGCGGGATCTGGAGGTGAGAGTAATGCGGTGTGGGTGGAGCTGACGAGGACGATCATGAAGGCGGCGATGATGCCGAGGAGCCATCTCGAGGGGGAGAAGGCCATGGCGGGGGCTTTGAGGAGGTTTGGCCAGATCAATCCTGCGGCGACATCTTCGAGGAGGACCGGGTGTTCTTTGGTCGTGGATGAGGATGCGTGGGATTTGGGGCTCTGGGGTGTCATAGTGAGATGCTACCCGATGGCGGTTGCTTTGGCGCGTTGGTGAGCGGATGATGGTGGTATGAAGAATGCTGTCTGGATCTGGATCGTTCGTGTGTTGTCGCTGTGCGTGTTTGGTCCGATCGCGGGGGGGCTGATGGCTTCGCTGCGCGGGGTGGACGGCTCGCGGCATGCGACGCTGTTTGTTTCGGATTCGATTCTGGGTGGGTTGTTTGTGTTGTTCGGGGTGTTCTTCCTGGCGATGATCGCGGGCGTGATTGCGACGAAGATGGTTTCTTTGCGCGAGGGTGTGTTGAATCTTGGATTGGTGCTCGGCTGGGGCGCGTGGGGTGCGGGTGAGGTGGGGGAAGCGCTACGGTCGGCGCCGGACTCGGGGTCGATTGTGAAGCTGGCGATCGAGGGGTTTGCGGTGTTGGTGCTGACGGTTTGGATGCTGCGTGTGATGACGAAAGTGCGCGGGGTCGGTGATGGGGGAGATGAGGGAACCGACGGCTGTGTAGCGCTTTCGAACTCGAAGCTTGTGGCGCTGCGTGAGCATGCGGGGTTGACGGGGATGCTTGTTGGGGTTGGGCTTGTGGTCTCTATGGTGATGGTGTGGCTGCAAGTGCAGTCGGATTTGTCTGGTCAAGCGGTGTGGGGTGGGTTTATTGGTTCTGCGGCGGCGGGGGTTCTTGGTGGGATGCTGATTCAGAATCACAGCATGGGATCTTCTGGGAAGCATGGGCGTGGCGGGAAGCGTTCGTCTGATGGTGTTGTTTCGCTCATTCCCGTGATGGTGGGTGTGATGCTTGGCGGGGTGTTTGGGCCTTTGGTGGGGATGGTGACTCCTGGGAGTGGGCGTTTGTTGCAGGCGATTGCTTCGGGTGAGATGCCTGGTTTCTTGGTGATGTCTTCGGTGTCGTGGGCTGCGGGGGCGATGATCGGGACGCCTGTGGGGTATTCGTGGGTGGAGTCGTCGGTGGCGCGTCAGCAGGCGAATACGGCATCGGCGTAAGCGATCGGACGGGGAAACTGGTGGGTTGTTGTGTGTGAGTGGAATAGAAGACTTGCGGGGTCGGCTTTTTTCAGTGCGTCCGACTAGGATCCTGTTACGAACTCCCTGCGAACACCGCACACTTTGGAGCCACCATTGAATTGTTCAACCGATTGCCAAGACAGTACTTCCGAACTTAAGAGCACGACCGCGGCTGGGATGCCTGACGTGCAGGGGAACGCCGACGACCGGAAGGTCGCGATTGATCGGGTGGGGGTGAAAGAGGTCGTGTATCCGATGCGTCTTGCGACCCGGGATGGGAGCGAGCAGACGGCGGTGGCGAACATCAATATGTATGTGGCGCTGCCTCAGGAGAAGAAGGGGACGCATATGTCGCGTTTCCTGGAGGTGCTCAATGAGCATCAGTGCTCCCCGTTCCGTCCTGAGGACATCCCGACGATCACGCTTGCGATCAAGGAGCGTCTGAACGCGAGCGAGGCGCACTTTGAGGCGTCGTTTACTTACTTTATCGAGAAGCCCGCGCCGGTGACGGGGCAGACGGGGCTGATGAACTATGAGGTCCGCTTCGAGTGCACGGCGAATGAAACTGAAGAGGATTTCGTGATGAGCGTCGCGGCGCCCGCGACGAGTCTGTGTCCGTGCTCGAAGGAGATCTCGGAGTACGGGGCGCACAACCAGCGGTGCCGGATCGAGGCGGCGGTGCGTACTGAGGGGTTCATGTGGATCGAGGATCTGGTCGAGCAGCTCGAATCGGCGGCGAGTCATCCGGTGTACGCGGTGCTGAAGCGTCCGGACGAGAAGTATGTGACGGAGAAGGCGTATGAGAATCCAAAGTTCGTGGAAGACATCATCCGCGATCTGGCGATCACGCTGAATCAGGATGATCGGGTGGTGCAGTACGCGATCTCGTCGGAGAACTTTGAGTCAATCCACTCGCATAACGCGTATGCGGAGATTGAGCGGGATAAACGCCAGTAAATCTGGATCAATGAAAATGAAAAGACCCGTCCGGTTGGGCGGGTCTTTTTGTGGTTGTGGGTTGGGGGTTATGGGCAGCCGGCGGCGTAGGCGGTGATGAAGGCGGAGATGTCGAAGAAGTCGTATTGGCCGTCGGTGTTGAAGTCGGCGAGGGGGTCGGTGGTGGAGAAGGCGGAGAGGAAGATGGAGATGTCGAAGAAGTCGAGTTGGGAGTCGTTGTTGAGGTCGGCTTGGCAGGGGGGGCAGTCGGAGATGTCGATGATTTGAAGAGTGTGATAATCTGCTATAAAAGCTAAAGTATCCACGATTTTAACATCTCGTGCATTCCCTGGAGTGTCGTACGAGCCAAGCAGCAAAGGAGACGTAAGGTCGCTGACATCGATGATCTGGATTCCCCATGAACTATCTGCTACATAAGCGATCGAATCTATCACTGTCACACGAAGTGCGTCACCAACAGGTGTGTTGTATGCGCCGAGTAATATGGGTGATTCCGGGGTGCTGATATCGATGATCTGGAGGCCATGTATACCATCTGCAATAAAGGCGGTAGAATCTACGATTGCTACGCTGTGGGATCGGCCTGGTGTGTTGTAGAATCCGAGCAAGGTTGGGGATTCAGGTTTGCTCACATCGATAATTTGGAGGCCAGAAGCAAATTCATATGGATTTGTTACGTATGCGATGGTTCCTTTGACTTCAACATCAAGCGCATTCCCTGGTGTATCGTATGAACCGATCCATGAGGGGGATGTCGGATTGCTTACATCGATAATCTGAAGTCCAGAATCATAATCTGCTACATAGGCGATCGAGCCAATAACTGTCACTCCCCAAGCAATGCTCGGTGTTTCGTATGCTCCAAGCAGTGAAGGAGTTGTCGGGTCTTTAACATCGACAATCAGGAGGCCAGAACTTCGGTCAGCCACATATGCCGTTGTCCCAATGACTATTACATCAAGGGCTGTCCCGGGTGTGTTGTATGTGCCAAGTAATTCGGGAAATTCAGGATTCTCCACATCAATGATTTGAATACCTGACTCGTGGGCTGCCACATAGGCAATAGTGCCTACGACATCAACACTCTGAGCTGTGTCCGGTGTGTTATATGAGCCTGAGACTGAGGGTGTTGCCGGGTCGTCAACATCAATGATCAGAAGGCCTGAGTACTCGTTTGCTACATAAGCAGTAGAGGATAGAACTATCACTTGAAATGCATTGCCCGGAGTTATGTATGATCCAATTAGATTTGGGGATGCCGGGTTGCTCAGGTCGAAAATCAGTATGCCAGAATCGTAGTCCGCCAAATAGCCTACTGTGCCTGTTATGGTCATGGATAAAGCGCTGCCTTGAGTGTCGTATGAGCTTAGTAAGGAGGGTGCAACAGGATTACTTACATCGATAATTTGAAGGCCAGAATCACCATCGGATACATAAGCTGTTGTGTCCATAATGGACACATCGTATGAACGCCCCGATGTGTCGTATGACCCGAGCACTGTTGGTGCTGTTGGGTTACTTACGTCAATAATCTGGAGACCCAAAGTTGAGGCGGCTACATATGCTGTCGTGCCTGCGACGGTCAATCCACGAGCATAATTAAATGCAAGTGAACCTAATAATGTGGGTGATGCTGGATTGCTGACATCTAGAATTATTAAACCAGATTCTCCGCCAGCTATATAGGCGATTGTGCCATCGACTTCTACGTCCTCAGCATCATCCAGCATGCTGTATGAGCCGAGGAAGACAGGCGCTGTAGGATCACTCACATCGATGATTTGGAGACCAGAAGAACCATCTGCGATGTAAGCTGTGGTATCCACTACCTTAACAACTTTTGGTCGGCCTGGGGTTTCGTATGAAAAGAGTAATTTAGGAAAATTTGGGTTGCTTACATCAATGATTTCGAGGTGACCAGGATCAGAATCTGCGATAAATGCGATTGTGCCCTGAACGGCTACTCCAAATGCACGACCCAATGTATCGAATGAGCCTAAAAAATCACGAGTGGCGCAGGGTATACCGTCGGCTTTGGTTTGGGGGGTGAGGAATGTGAAGAGGGTGAGGAGGAGGGTGAGGGTAGTTTTTAGGAGGGGGAGTTTGGTGGGCATGA
>JAEPQP010000196.1 GCA_017640485.1 Phycisphaerales bacterium
AGTTCGAAAGGGATGCCCTTGTGGGCTGGGGTCATCGAAGACCACGAAATCAAGAATGTCCTTCTCTACATCGCTATTCTCAATGGCCCATCCATCAATCGACTGGGTTCGTCCTGCCCACAATGACTCGCTCGAAGCCCAATTGACCGGGGCGCCTAACACCTCGTTGCTACGGTCTCGCCTCGACTACTTCAGCCCATCGGATGTAGACTTTGATGAACGGCAGCCCAATCCGGAGTCTTGTGCGGGGTGGGCTCGCCGCAGAACTCGCAGCCGTTAGGTGGTTTCTTGCTGAGTTGAGCAAATGCCGAGGCAGACCTCCAAAACATGCACTCGGTGCGGTCAAGTCAAAGCCAATCAATGGTTTTCGGAGTGTTTGACTTGCACAACAGGTCAAACAATAGACCCCTTCGACGAGCGCTCTCGTTCTTGGTGGCAAGTGCGCTCGCTCGACTCGGCTCTGCTCGCAGCGTCAGTTATCGTGCTCCTGTTAATCATTGTTGGAATCGGAGGACCAAGAATCCACTTGATGTATGTCCACGAAGCGCAAGTCAGCAGCGCACACAACGTCCTTCAAGCAATCGCCTCTCACACCGAACAAGCAGCCAACGAGATTTCCACACAAGATCTCAACTGGCTTGCATCGACGCCGAATGCCCCAATTCATGAGGGAAAGCCCAGTGGCCACGCAATCCGATTTGACCAGGACTGGGCACACCAGACCTGGAAACGCATCGGGTTCCAACCCACGCCCCGGACAAGTAGCCACCACTTCCAGCTCATCAACAGAGGAGATAAGCTCATCATCCGGGCTGTTGCCGACCTCGATGGTGATGGTGAGCTTTCGGTCCACGACCGCTCGATAAGCCGCAATACCAACGGACAGTTCACTTCAGCCGGTGTGCTCAGCTACGGGGATGATCTCTGAACGCCGGACCACCTAACACCTCGTTGCTACGGACTCGCCTGGACCTTGAGATTCGGACGGGTGTAGACTCCGTTGGCGGAAGTCAAAGAGCCTGCGGACACATCAAGGTCGGCTCGCCGCAGAACTCGCAACCGTTATGCGGCTCCCCCGCTCGCAGGCTCTTGACCCAAATGAACAAGGTGTTACTTTAAACTTGTCTGTACTTTTGAGGGTACAGCCAGGAGTACGCCATGAAACACATCCGTTTTGACCAGGACATCAAGCCGCTGAGCGAGTTTCGAGCCAACGCAGCTTCATTCATCCAGCAAATCCAAGAGACCGGTCGACCGATGGTTCTGACCCAGCGGGGGCGGAGCAGTGCAGTCCTTGTTGAGCCCGCTCAATATGACAGCATGCTTGAAGAACTCGAGTTGCTGCGGGAGTTGCAGTTGGCAGACGAACAGTTTGCCAGGGGCGAAGGCATCGACCACGAGACAGCCAAAGCAAGGCTGCGCAAAGTGCTCAAGCGGGACAAATGAGCGTCATCTGGTCTCCCCAAGCACTGGAAAAGGCCGAGCAGATTCTCGAATACCTCGATGAACGCAGCCCCGAGGCTGCTGAGCGTTTCAGTGATGGGCTCTTCAATGCGGTCGAGCGTCTGGTGGATTTCCCACGGATGGGTCGGATGGTGCCTGAACTGAAGAACCCAAACGTTCGCCAAATCCTTCAAGGCAACTACCGAGTCATCTACCGACTCGAAGGCGATGACATCAGGATCGTTACGCTGAGACATCAGCGCCAAAATCTGACCCCTGACGATGACGATCTGCAGTGACCACGGCCAGCCGCATAACACCTCGTTGCTACGGTCTCGCCTCGACGATCCAATCCAAGGGATGTAGACTTTGATGGTCGGCAGCCCAGAGCCAGGATTTGTGCGGGGCAGGCTCGCCGCAGAACTCGCAACCGTTAGCTTGCTTGGAGGCAATCCGATGAAAACAGGGCGAACTCAATTACCGCTTTGTGTTTGCATCGGTTTTGCAACGATAGCCAGCCCAGCGCTCTCAATGGCGTGCCAATACCATTTTGTGGGGGAGTACCAAATCGATCAGGGCATGGTCGGGGTTGATGTTCAACCTCCCACCGCGATCCAAAGCATCGAGGTGACGGTCATCCGAGCGAAGGGAGACCCTTTGGTCCTCGATACATGCGACGATGGGACCATTCTGCTCAACCTCACACCAGGGACCGACGACCACACACCCCCAGACGGATTGGGTTACATCTTCGAAGTCGTGTCTGGGAATCCTCCACAGG
>JAEPQP010000231.1 GCA_017640485.1 Phycisphaerales bacterium
AGGCCCTCGGGGAGCTGCTCGGCGACAGCTCGGCGAAGGTCACTTGCGACCGCTTCAGCGCCTATCGGGTGTTGGAGCTGTGGCGACGCCAGTTCTGCTGGTCGCATCTGCTGCGCGAGTTCGATGCGCTGGCCCAGTGCGAAGGCCAGCGAGGCCGTGTGGGTCGGGCTTTGACGACGCTGACTCGATTGATGTTCCGAGTGCTCAGGTGGGAGCGCGAGGGCGTTCTCAAGGTCAGCTTCGAGCAAGTCGCGGCGATGGGCCACAACTTTCGTTGGGCCTTCGCGTATTGGATACGAGAAGCCAGTAATCTTCCACGAGCGCCGTCATGGTCGAGGACGCTGGCAGAAGAAGAACCAGGGATGTGGACTTGGCTTGAGGACGAGGGGGTGGAGTTGTCGAACAATCCCGCCGAGCGGGGGCTGCGTCACGGTGTTCTTTGGCGCAAGGTCAGTTTTGGGGTCGAGAGCGAGCGTGGAGCGCGTTTCGCGGAGCGGATGATGTCAGTGGTCCAATCACTGCGTCTGCAGGGTCGCGACACCTACACCTTTCTGCGCGAGCTGCTCAGCATCGAGCTTCCGGAGCCATCTCTGCTACCAAGCCCGTCATAGAGGGGCGCTGAACGGGTACGTCTCGGAGTATTTCAATACCATGATGGATCAAAGCACCAAGGCAGATGTGCAGGCGAGGCTCAAACGCATCGAAGGTCAAATCAAAGGCATCCAGCGTATGGTCGAGAGTGACAAGTACTGTGTGGATGTCATGTTGCAGATGACAGCCGCCCAGGCCGCCCTCGCCAAGACCAGCAAGATGGTGCTCGGCTCACACATCGAAACCTGCGTGGCCCGCGCCATCAAGAGCGGCTCCGATCTCGAGCGCCAGAAGAAGATCGACGAGCTGCTCGATGTCTTCGACCGTTACGGCTCGATCAAAGAGCGCTGAGGCGCCTCCTGCGCCCCTCCCTCAGAAACACTCGGCTCTTGTTGATCCATTCTCGAGGTGAACAGAGCCCGGACACCCAGCACAAGACCAGGGTAGAAGATGGCTGTTGCAACCAGCACGAAGGCAAAGCTCGTCCATGGATCAGGGAGTTGCTGTGTGTCGGTGCCGAGGTAGGCGCCGAGCAGGGTAAAGGGCAGCCCATAGCTGAGAGTCAGCGTCAGTGCCTCCTCAGCTCGCCGCGCTGACTGTCCGCTCCAGACGGCAGCCGCCGCGGCGATGCCTGCACCCAGGGCGGTCTCGATCATGAAACCGCCACTTCCATGTGGGATGCTCCATGATAGGCCATTGCCGCTGAGGGCGTAGGTGATGGCAAACACCAGTGTGTAGACCCCTG
>JAEPQP010000133.1 GCA_017640485.1 Phycisphaerales bacterium
AGATCCCGCCACAAAGACCAAAACAAAAAAACACCCCGATCATCGGGGTGCTGTCATCACTCAGAATGGGCAAGAACAACTCGACTGAAAGAGCCAAACCCGACTCAAACCACCCTCAAACCCCCACGGCCTCAAGCTTCATCGCCTTCGCCATCGCGATCCCCATCTCCGATGGATTGAGCGCCACCTCAACACCCGCAGCACGCATCGCCTCAATCTTGCTATCAGCAGTCCCCGTCGGTTTCCCACCAGCGCCCGCCGAGATGATCGCACCCGCATGACCCATCCGCTTACCCGGAGGCGCCGTGCGCCCCGCGATAAACCCAGCCACCGGCTTCGTCACATGCTTCGCGATGTACTCCGCCGCCGCCTCTTCGTCCTCACCACCGATCTCACCGATCATCAGAATCCCGTGCGTATCCGGATCCTCTTCAAACAACCGGATGCAATCAATGTGATTCAAACCACGAACCGGATCCCCACCAATCCCGACACAGGTCGACTGCCCAAGCCCGATCTGCGAAGTCTGCCACACCGCTTCATACGTCAGCGTCCCCGATCGCGAAACAATCCCCACAGCCTTCCCAGTCTTCGCCTCCGAAACATGCGTGTGAATATACCCAGGCATAATCCCGATCTTGCACCCACCACCCCCAGCAGCCAAGCTGGTATACGGCGACTCCGCCGTGTCCTCACCCGTCTTCGGACCCGGAGTAATCACACCCGGACAGTTCGGACCAATCAGCGTAAACAACTCCGTCGGGTGACCCGAATCAGCCCCCCGAGCCGCTGCGTTCCGCTCATCCATAATCGCCCGCACCCGGATCATGTCGTTCACAGGAACCCCCTCCGTGATACAACAAATCAACCGGATCCCCGCATCCATCGCCTCAAGAATCGCATCCGCACTAAACGCCGGAGGCACAAAGATCATCGTCGCATCAGCGCCCGTCCCCTCCACCGCCTCACGAACAGTATTAAAGATCGGAAGCCCGTTCGCATCCTTCTGTCCACCCTTGCCCGGAGTCACCCCACCAACCATCTGCGTCCCGTAATGCAAACACCCCCGAGTGTGCAACGCCCCCGCACTCCCAGTAATCCCCTGTGTAATCACCTTCGTGTTCGCATCGATCAGAATCGCCATGACCAGCTCCTATCCGTAGTTCATGAGTTGAACATCATCATAGCACACGCCACCCCACCCCACACCCAGCAACCCCCCTACCATCACCCACTATGGGAACCAAAATCCAGATCGACAACCTCACCAAGACCTTCGGCACCGGCAAATCCGCCGCCACCGCCGTCGACAACCTCTCACTCACCATCAACCCGGGTGACCTCTTCTTCCTCCTCGGACCCTCAGGCTGCGGCAAAACAACCCTCCTCCGAATGATCGCCGGATTCATCGACCCCACCAAAGGCAAAATCGCCTTCGACGACAAAGTCGTCACCCACGAACCACCCAACAAACGAAACACCGGCATGGTCTTCCAGTCCTACGCGCTCTGGCCACACATGACCGTCGCCCAGAATGTCGCCTTCGGACTCAATGTCCGCAAGGTCCCCACCACCGAACAGCGCGCCCAGGTCATGGAAGCCCTCGAAGCCGTCCAGATGGCCGAGTACGCCGACCGCAAACCCACCCAACTCTCCGGCGGGCAACAACAACGCGTCGCACTCGCACGCGCCATCGTCATCAAACCCTCCGTCCTCCTCCTCGACGAACCCCTCTCCAACCTCGACGCCAAACTCCGCAACGACCTCCGCCTCCAGATCCGCAACATCTGCAAATCCTCAGGCATCACCACCGTCTATGTCACTCACGACCAAAAAGAAGCCCTCTCCATGGCCGACCAAGTCGCGCTATTAAAGGATGGCCAGGTCATGCAGCTCGGAACCCCCGTCGAACTCTACCGCAAACCCACCTCCACCTTCGTCGCCGAGTTCCTCGGCGAAACAAACCTCATCAAAACAAAGGCTTCAGGCTCAGGTTCAAACACCACCCTCGCCATCGAAGCCGGCACCTTCAACGCAAACCTCGACGCCGACCACTCCGGAGACACCCTCATCTCCATCCGCCCCGAAGCCATCACCATCGAAAAGCCAGGCACCCCCAACACCCTCCCCGCCAAACTCCTCCACTCCACCTACCTGGGAGAAACCGCCCAACACCTCATCGAACTCAAAGGCGCTCCGCCAATTAAGGTCGCCCAGATGAACCCCTTCGCCCCCACCACCATCGCCCCAAACCCCGGCGACGAAATCGCCCTCCACCTCTCCCCCACCGACATCGTCCCGATCAACATCACCTGATCAGTGTTCATACCCCAGCACATCTCATTCTCAATAAAAAATGTGCCGCGGATCGAAGCCAGACGACACACCTTTTTATTATGGACAACAGATTCAAGGTTCAATGAGCACCATCATCATGGGCAACTGATATTGAGTCGATTAAATGTATCGACCATCAGCTGGTAATCCAACTCGTCACGCACCCCGTCATGGTTAATGTCGTGGTATGCACTACCAATGTCCATAATGCCATGATCGAGGAACGCTCTGTACTGAAACAAGTCGGTGCAATCCAAACCGAGGTCCTGATCCACATCCATGTTGCGATCGTACAGTTCTCCACTGGCAGCATCCTCAACCTCATGCACACCATACACAATGTACGCCGCACCTTGTGGGCTGAAGCGCACAAAATCTCTCGGGTCTTCGAATCTATCCTCAAGAACTCTCGTTGCCTTCGGATCTCCAATCAACAGGTCCACCACATTGTCGCCATCAAGATCGTGTCCGCCTACAACCCAAGTCCCCGCGCGCAAATGACCAGGCAATACTGCCGTACCATTCACCTGTTGGTGATGATCCCCGTAAAAGACGGCTCCATAAATATCTTCATACCCATCAGCAATACCATCATCATCACCAACCTGATGAAGCTCGAGAGGACCCACCAGCGGATTTGATGCTGTTCTTGGCTTTCCATAAACCAGATACACGGCACCCACATTATCATGGAATACGCTTGAGTCATTCGGATCATAATAATGATCCGCCAATGGTGCCCCGATCACAAAATCAGCATACTCATCACCGTTGATGTCCCCAGCGCAGAACACTTGCCGGCCAGTGAGCGAACCATTTGATTCTCCATAGAAAGTCGCCAGTCCACCAACCATGCTCCCATCGGTCCGAAAGTCATCCAAACTATACACATAGTCAGATGGACCGGATGAAGCCGTAATATGCTCAGGCTCAAATCCATACAACAAATACGCCTTCCCAGTTGCCCTTCGTGGGGCGGCATCTTCGAAAGCAGAAATCTCTTTGACTCGTAAATCCGGTGCTCCAATCAATACCTCAGCCTTGCCATCCTTATCAACATCCCCCGCAGCCATCACCGACCACCCCATGTCAGATCCTGATGTGAGTTCTAGCGAAGTCGGATTCATCGGATCCGGATCGTTCGGAATCGGATCCTTAAAGTCTGAAAAACGAATGGGATCGCCATTTGAGCCAAGTTCACCTAATGTGTTGTGTTCACCTTGAATCCGAATCGCGCGCGTCCGTTGAACCGACTGATTAGCATCTCGTGTAACTCCAACAAGATCGCGAATCAAATAGACCCCACGCAATGGGACGCTACTTCCGAAAACGATATACGCTTCACCAGATTGATCCTGGTAATCGGCATTCACACCCGTAAAATCATCGCCTATATGATGCGGCGCTGAGATCACAATGTCCGCATATTTCTTGCCAGGCTCGTTTACCGTAAATGTGTCATCTTCCGCTCCGTCAAAGTCGCCCGCAAACCCCGCATACCCAAGATACCCATACTGCTGATCTCCCAATAGAAACGCAGCATCAAGCACACCATTATTTGTAGGGTTGACACCACTGTTTGAATATTGATCTGTTTCGTAATCAATTCCAACGCCGCTGTTGATTCCCAAATCTTTCGGCAACTCGTATCGTGATTCAGCCCACGGGTTCTTTCCTACTCCGTTCGCTTTTTCCCCATAAATAATCACACAAGCACCGTTCCCGGCGTCAAGCCCCTCAGGATCTACACCAGTGTTGTCATGTCCGATACTCGGTCCAGGATTACCATCCCCGTCTGTATCATTCACTGTAAAGCTTGGGCCTAAGTGCTGAAGTACGCTCCCACCGTCCGCAGATTGTGCCCCGAGCACAATATCTGCCAACCCATCGCCGTTGAAATCGAGATCAGACCACCCATCGCGCGAATCACCAGCCGGATTAGATTTCATCAACGATGAGGCATTCCGAACATCCTGTCCCATCTTCACATGGATCTCAGATCCGACGAACTTCACCCCCTCAATCTCAACTTTCGGTCCCGGACCATCAGGATCATTTCCAACCTGATCCAGACCGAACGCTCCGCTGAGCCCCCCGCTGTTACCAAAGATCAAATACACACATCCGGGCTGATTATTTGGGGTGCCAACCACTGTGCCCGGCGGAAACCCGTATGCGACAGGATCCGGGATGAAATCCTTGTGCGAGTACAACGGGGCGCCAATCAAAAGATCATCAATTCCGTCTCCATTCACATCGCCGGCATTCGAAACCGCGAATCCAGCAAGATCGCCGGGCATCTTTGTCGCTGGCTTTACCACATCTCCATTGGTAGAAAGCATTGGCTGAGTGCTAGTCGCATACAGCCCGTTCTGATTCGGGAAACTCGGGTGCGTGCCCGAAAATCTACTGTTCGCCAAATCGACGAGGTGCTCAATTACATCGCCGTTCTGATCTAGATCGTCAATAACCCGAGTCCCGTGCTCAGCATACAACACCGCACCCCGGATGTACTCATCCAATGCAGGACCACGATCGGCCCCGCCATTCAAACTCTCCGGAGAGTTGTCCCCAGAAAACCGACGGTATCCATCAACATCAAACAGGTTGTACCAAGGCGGGCTGTCCCAATAGTTCGGAAACTCTCCAGCGTTACTCTCATCGCCAACAGGCGCTGCGTCATAGAAGAACCCGTCAGGCAAATGCCTGTCGAACTCGGAATGGTCGCTTGCAACTCCATATCTTTTGAGCAACGGATCCAGCGGTGCGAGCCCAGGATGACCTCCATAGATAATAAAGATCTGTCCCCCGCTCACACCAAGCTCTTCAACGATGCCGTTCGTGTCTTTGACCGGATGGGCTCCCTTTGCAGCAATCACAAGATCCTGATGCCCATCGCCATCAAAGTCGCCCATCGCAACACTCGAGCCAACTTCGTCACCATCGGTGTGAATCATCACAACCGGATCACTATTCTCCGAACCCAATCGCGGCGCTCCCCCCATCAGCACATCATAATAAAACGCCTTCTCCACCCGATCCGAAGGAACCGTCGTCCCTGCACTCTCACCCACAGACCCCCCCACCGTACCATCCAGCACATACTCCCCGCTCTGCCCCGCCGCCCCGCACGCCAAGCCAGCCACAGAAACAATCCCAAAAATACATCGCATAGACATATACGTTCTCCATTGACCAATGCGATCGGCGCCGGCCTCCAACACGTCAACCTGCGACCCGAACAATAACCAACCGCAGTATACAGAGTTCCTCCCAATTCACAACCGGCTTGGGGCTTCTTCATCAAAACTGAGCAACGAATCCACACAAATCTTGTTGTACCAATCCATGCACAGACTGACATCAACCCATTCATCCACAACAAGCTCGGCCTGTATCTACATTAAAAAACCCGCCACAAAGACGGGGCATTCAAGTCTCAAAAAACTCAAATATGAGAAGTACGAAGCCGCTTACTTCGCCGTGTACTGACCACGCGAAACCTTCTTAAAGGTCTTCGTCTCGCGGATCAGCGCCTGGTTCACGATCGTGCGGAAGTTCGCCGCCGTCGTCATGTACCCTGCGTCCCGTGCCGCCTGCGCCGCATCGGTCACCGACATCGTCTTGTTCTTGAGCACCTTCTGGAGCGTATCCACAAGATTCATCTCGTTGCGTGGACGACGACGGATCCCGCCGCTCGCGCTCAGTGCCCCATACTCAGCAAGCTCCGCGTCGACCTGTGCCAACTCCGCCTGCAAGCGAGTCCGCTTGCGCTCAAGCCGACCAACCACCTTCGATCGCCGCGCCATCTCCGCCTGGAGTTCCTCAAAGGAAACCGAGCCCAGCTTCGATCCGCTCTTGCCGCCGGACCTGCTCGAGGCCTTCTTCTTCGTCTTCTTCTTCGCCATGTGAAACCCATCCCTTCATTCTGGGTATGTCATCCGCCCATACAGAGCAGACCGTTAAGAGCAGACCACAGGCCCGCCGCGTGAAGTTGCAATCTGTTCAAAAAATACAAATGTAAAGAATGCATGAAAAAAGAAATCAAACATCAGAACGAATGCGAACATAGTACTCAATAACCTGACACAGGTCGAGAGATCATGACAGAATGTTCCTCGTCAAAACATCTATGCAACCGAGTTTCGATACCGCAAGAATCCATACAGCGAGCGCCCTACCCAAGACCACCCTGTTGGCAATCACCCCAACCAGACTTCACTCGCGTGTGGTCACCCCAAGACGACCCAGCAGCCCATCAAACTGATCCAAATCGTAAAACTCAATCACCACCCGACCCCGCGTTCGGCTCTTATCCGTGCGTATTTTCACGCGCGTCCCAAGCTCGTCCCCCACCTGCCGCTCGAGATCCCGCAGCACACTCAGCGCCCGATCCGCCTCCGAATCGACCCCGCCCGAAGACCCAGACCCACCGGCACCCCTCGCCGAATCATCCTGTGAAGCAACCCCGTCCGCATCATCATCAACCGCCTTCTGCAATAGACGGATATTCCATCCTTCTTTCATACACCGGGATGCAAACTTACGCTGTTTCTCAGGAACACCCAAAGATAACAAGACCTTACCATGCCCGCTTGAGAGCTTTCCCTCAACGATCAAAGACCGAACCTCATCAGGTAAGTCCAGCAGCCGCACCGTGTTGGCAACCAATGATCTCGACACCCCCACCGTCCCCGAGATCTGCTCCTGCGTCATCCCGTACCGATCCGACAGCACCCGATACCCCTCCGCGAGTTCGATCACATTGAGATCCTCGCGTTGCACATTCTCAATCAGCGCCAGTTGAGCACTCGTCTCGTCATCGACCTCCCGCACAATCGC
>JAEPQP010000154.1 GCA_017640485.1 Phycisphaerales bacterium
CCAGCTCCCGAACCTCGAAACCCCCGACGCGTTCAAGGGCACCCTGCGTCCATACCAAGCTCGAGGACTGAGCTGGCTCGCATTCATGGAACGCTTCGGATTCGGCGCCTGTCTCGCAGACGACATGGGTCTTGGTAAGACCATCCAGATGATCGCGCTCGTGCTCAACGAACGGGCCCAAGCCACCGAGCCCGTCGATCCGACCCTGCTGATCGTCCCGATGTCCGTGATCGGGAACTGGGTCAAGGAGTTCGAACGCTTCGCACCGAGCATCACGGTCAAGGTCCATCACGGCGTGGACCGACCCCAAGGCGATGCGTTCCTCGAATCCTGCAAGGACGCTGATGTCGTCGTCACGACTTACGCGCTGGTGCATCGCGACAACGACTTCATCACCAAGGTCAACTGGGGACGCGTGGTGCTTGATGAAGCACAGTTCGTCAAGAATCCCGCCGCGAAGCAGTCGATCTCTGTCCGCTCGCTCAAAGTCCCGCGCCGTGTCGCGATGACGGGGACTCCGGTCGAGAACCGCTTGTCCGAGTTGTGGTCGATCATGGACTTCCTGAACCCGAACTACCTCGGATCTTCGGGTTCGTTCCGCAAGAAGTTTGCGCTCCCGATCGAGCGCCACCGCGACCAGATCAAGATGGACAAACTCCGCACGATGGTGCGTCCGTTCATCCTCCGGAGAGTCAAGACCGACCCGACCGTCGTCTCAGATCTTCCAGAGAAGCTGGAGTCCAAAGAGTGGTGCCCACTCACCTCAGAGCAAGCATCGATGTACGAAGCATGCGTCAAGCGGATGCTCACCGATGTCGAGCACGCCGAGGGGATCCATCGCCGTGGACTCGTCCTCTCGGCACTCATCAAGCTCAAGCAGATCTGCAACCACCCCGCGCAGATGCTCAAGGACACGGACCCACAAGCCGGGAAGATCATCGATCCCGCTCGATCGGGCAAGTGTGTGCGTCTGCTCGAACAGCTCGACGAGATCATCTCCGAAGGCGATCAAGCCCTCGTCTTCACCCAGTTCCGTCAGATGGGACACATCCTCTCGAACATGCTCAAGCACGAACTCGGGAAAGAAGTCCTCTTCCTTCACGGCGGCACCTCACAAGGTCAGCGCCAGAAGATGATCGACCAGTTCCAAGAAGCGACCGGAAAAACCCCGGTCCTCCTCCTCTCGCTCAAAGCGGGTGGTGTCGGTCTGAACTTGACAGCCGCGAACCATGTCTTCCACTTTGACCGCTGGTGGAACCCCGCCGTGGAAAATCAAGCGACCGACCGCGCATACCGCATCGGTCAGACACGCACCGTTCAGGTCCACAAGTACATCGTCCGAGGCACCCTCGAGGAACGCATCGACGAGATGATCGAATCCAAAACCGAACTCGCAGAAAACATCATCGGGCACGGCGAGCGCTGGCTCACCGACCTCGGAACCGACAAACTCCGCAGCCTCCTCGCGCTGCGTGCAGACACCATCGCAGACGAATAACCAGACGAAAAAGCAGCAACCAACAAAGAACCACCCATGGGCGACGACAAGAAACCCACAACCAAAAAGGCGACCAAGAAAGCCACCTCCAAAGTCTCCAAGAAGACCACCAAGAAAGCTGCGCCCAAACCCATCAACAAGTCTGAACCGAAGAAAACCCCGCCCCCTCCTGCGGATCGTCAGGTCAACATCGTCGCCAAGCCGACCCTCTCGGCCCATGTCCCAACCGCGCCCAAGAAAATCAAACCACAGTACGCGTCCTTCCGCTCCTCTCGCAAATCGCTCACGAACCCCAGACGGGTCCGAGGCGGGGTCAAGCTCAAGCTCAAACCGGAAGAGCAACCCAGCTCATGGATCACCCAGCGCCTGCTCCGCGTTGCGCAGGAAGGCGCCGACGGGCAGATCAACCGCGAAGGGCTCGAGTACGCCCGCGCTGGACAAACCAAACGCTTCACCATCGACGGCACCCTCTGCGAGGGGATCATCCAGGGACGCTCGGATAAGCCCTACAAGACCGAACTCAAGCTCGCACAGTTCTCGGCGCACGATCAGGAACAGATCATCGCCGCGATGGCCAACCAGATGCGCTACGCCGCCAAACTCCTCGCCGGGGAACTCCCCTCAAACATCGAGGATGTCTTCGCGCCACTCGATCTGCGTTTGTTCCCTTCTGAACCGCAAGACCTGACCCCGACCTGCACCTGCCCGGACTGGAGCGAAGATCAGCCCTGGTGCAAGCACGCGGTCTGCTTGACCGCACTGCTCGCTGAACGGCTCGGGAACGAGCCGATGGAAGTCTTCGGACTCCACGGCATGCCGGGACAAGAACTCATCGATGGACTCCGACAGCGCCGAGCGATCGGGGTGCAAGGACCCGGACCCGCGCCGGTCCTCGTCCCCCACATCCAAGGCGTTTCGGACATGACCAGCCCGCCGCTCGAAGACCAGATCGAAGAGTTCTGGAGCGTCGGTGATGAGCTCGAGAGTCTCGATACACCCATCGAACCACCACCCGTCAACTGCGTCCTCCTGCGTCGCCTCGGACCGAGCCCGTTCCTTGGGCGATTCCCGCTCGTGGGACTCATGCAGACCTGCTATGAACTGATCGGCGAATCCGCGCTCAACGCCGAGGATTCCGCGATCTCATCGGAAGATGACTCGTAGATTGAATGACAAGCACGCATAAAAAAGAACCCCGATTGCTCGGGGTTCTTTCGTTTGATGAAGTACTCAATGGGTTACGGGCAACCCATGCTGTAGAGCGACAGGAACGCCGAGACATCGAAGAAGTCCAAGCTGCCATCAGCGATAAAGTCCACGCTCAGGTCTCCGTTGTTGTACGCAGTCAGGAACGCGGAGATATCAAAGAAGTCCAGCACGCCGTCATCGTTGAGATCGGGCGGGCACTCGGATTCGATGGTGAACGAATCGATGTAGGTCTGCCAACCAAAGTTCCGAGCGTACATCCCAACAATCCAGAAGGTCTTGTCGTTATTGGGGTCGATCGCGATGTCGAGGTAATCACCCCAGCGACCGCCCGTGCCCGTATCCCCGATCGCGAGCTGGATCGGTTCGCTCATGGTTCCGGGCGCATCCGATGGGAGTCGTCCCGAGACCTGGACACTCGCAAACTCACCGGCGCTCGAGCGTGCCATGATCATCCCGACATTGTCCTGATTGTCTGAGTAGATCGCCGGGAAGTAGTAGTGGCGTCCAACATCACCAACCACTTCACCCTGCTGGATCAGCTGCGGCGACGAGGTGTTGTCGGTCAGGAAATCACGGAGATCCATGTGGTACCACCGAGCAACGGTGCGTCCGCCCGGCCCATCGATCCCGTGACAGGTGTACAGATTCCCGTCACGGACATGCACATTCATCAAGCGTCCATCAAGTGTCGAGATGAACCCGCCGCCGGGGTTCGGAGCATCCTGCGATGGGCTGCTTGCAAACGCGAGACCGGACACGATCTCCGATCGCAGCGAAGGCGCGGTCGTCGGGTTATCGATCGTCCAGACACGCAGTTCAGTCCCGGACTGACGAGAAACAAACACACCTCCCGGTGCATCGCCAAACATCTGAGCAACTTGGACCGAAGCACCGCTCTGTGGCGCGATGTCAAAGAGTGCAACCGGATCGCCGTTGAGCATCGGCGCCTTTGGGAACACACGGAACAATGGACCCTTGAACCCATCGCCCGGTCCATTAAGCTTGAACAGGTTCCCCGTCACATAGAACGCGTTGTCGTCAAACCCGAATCCCGGATAATCCACCCAGTACTCGCTTGATCCGATGCTGATGACCGAGTTTGTCCGGTACTTGTACCACACGCCGTTGGGATCCGAATCATCAGAAACCGCGATATCGATCCACGATTCGGTGTCCCCAATTGTTTCAAGTGCGATCACTACGAACCGACCCGTCTTGTGGTCATAGAAACATTTGGGATCAAACACAAAGTTCGAGCTCGCGCCGACCGTCTCGAAGAACCCCGGATTTCCAGGCGTCCCCAGATGCGACGAGAAGGTCTGATTCCCGTTTTTGTCATAGAACGCGATCGCGGCGTTTACCGTCTCCACAATGTGATTCGGTCCAACCGCGAGCGTCGGATCGGGCGGCGTCCACTCCGTTTGCGAAATCCCCTCAAAGCCAGTCCCGGCTCCCATCACCACACGATCCATCTCGACTGCTTCACCAACCGGGAGGATCCCGTTCATATTCGCAGGCGGCAGCGTCTTGTCGCGGCTGTGCTTCGGGAGCACATGCTTGATCATCCGGATCTCACCATCAAACGGCCCCGTGATCTGCTGTCTGACCGCGAGCGCGTTCGTATCAATGATCTCAGCCTCAACAACCCACTGAACCGGATTCGACGGATCGCTCAGATTAATCGGAGGAGGCAGTTGATCTTTGGGAAGCCCGCGAGCCTCCGCGGCGCCCTCTGGCTGAAGTACCACGGGTGCATCAATCGAGCTCTGGGCACGAGTTTCAGGATTCGAACACCCAACAAGAGCCGAAAATACGAGCGTTGTCGGGATCAGAACCGTGAGCGGGCCCGCCGTTCCAAATGGGAGCGGGGACTGTGAACGACAAAACATCATGTGAGACCTTTCAGATATGGAGAATCAGCCAGAACAGCCGATCCCGAGTGATCCACGAGCGTAAACATCAAGACCTAGACACTCTATCGGAAAACCCGCTCTTCTCCAATGCAAATCCGTCAAGTGTGTTGATCCTTGCGCTGAGTGGTCTAAACTTGATTCCATACGCGGAACCGACCGTGACGGACGCTCAGATTTTTGAGCCGAGGCGCAGTCATGGGTTCTCCCGATTGTGGATTTCGATCCACAGCAGCAGGGGAGAGTCCGAGTTCCAAGTCTTTGTCACTCAATGGTCTGCGTCATGCAGCGTTGAGATCAAAGGCGAATCGTGCTGCGGCCCAAGTCCTCATGGTGTCATGAGTGTCCAAGCCGCAAGGTTTGTGACACTGACCGCAAGGTCATGACAACGGAGGTTGAGCAGAACCGCTCATTGTGCCGATAGACACGGTAATCCAGACTCGATAGAGTCGATGACAACTTCTTTGCC
>JAEPQP010000093.1 GCA_017640485.1 Phycisphaerales bacterium
GTGGTCGAGGATTCCGTCGCAGGCGTCCAAGCCGCCCGCAACGCCGACATGCGGGTGATCGGGATCGCCTCGCTCACCCCCGCCGATGATCTCCGACGCGCCGGCGCGACACAGATCAACGAGGATCAACACCAACACGTGGACCAAATGACCGCACGCCGCTGATTGAAATCAACACAAACCCTCCAATTTCATCGGCTTGCAACCCAATCCAACTGACAAATCAAAGCGGCTGTCTATCATCCTCGACTATGCCCATCCCACGCATCGCCATCGTCGGCCGACCCAATGTCGGCAAGTCCTCACTCCTGAATCTCATCGCTCAGGAGCGCATCGCGATCGTTGACGACACCCCAGGCGTCACCCGCGACCGTCTCTCCACGATCATCAACCTCCAGGACCCCAACGACCCGCTCAACGAGAAGGGCACCGTCAAGCAAGTCGAACTCACCGACACAGGAGGATTCGGGGTCTATGTCGCCGACGGCGCCCGCTACAACGAGATCGGCGCGGACCTCGCGACCCTCACAGACGACATCGAGCACCAGATCGCTGAAGCCGTCTCAACCGCCGATCTGATCCTGTTCGCAGTCGACTCCCAAGCCGGGATCACCGCGCAAGACCAAGCGATCGCGCAGATGCTCCGCGAGCAAAAACTCGGACGCCGAGACAAAGATGGCCAAAAGAACTCCGAGCTCACCCCAGTCCATGTCGTCGCGACGAAATGCGACGACTCGAGCTGGGAACCCCACGCGTACGAGCTCGCCGCGTTCGGATTCGGATCCCCGCTCATCTGCTCCGCGACCTCCAAATACCTCCGCCGCGACCTGCTCAACAAGCTCTACGACCTCGTCCCAGACTACGAGGGCGACCCCGAACCCGAAGTCGACATGAAGGTCGCGATCGTCGGGAAGCGCAACGCCGGGAAATCCACCCTGATCAACACCCTCGCCGGGGAGCAGCGCGTCATCGTCTCGGAAATCGCAGGCACCACGCGCGACGCGATCGATGTCAAAATCGAGATGGGCGAAAAATCCATCCTCGCGATCGACACCGCCGGGCTCCGCCGCAAGAAATCGTTCCAAGACAAAATCGAGTACTACGCCCTCGACCGCGCCAAACGCGCCATCACACGATGCGATGTCGTCCTCTATCTCCTCGACGCGACTACCGAGATCTCTCAGGTGGACGAACAACTCGGACAACTCATCGTCGAGTCCCACAAGCCCGTCGTCATCGTCCTCAACAAGTGGGACATCGCCAAAGACGGCTCAGACCAATCCGGACGAGCCGTCACCCCGAAGCGCTACGAAGACTACATCCGCAAAGAACTCAAAGGACTCTCCTGGGCACCCATCGCGATCATCAGCGCTAAAGAAGGGATGAACATCACGCAAACCCTCGAGGTCGCGTTCGATCTCTTCGAGCAAGCATCCACACGCGTCGGGACCGGACAGCTCAACCGAACCATCTCGTCGATCATCTCCCAGCGAGGACCAACCAACAAACTCGGAGCCGAAGCCCGCGTCTACTTCGCTTCGCAAGTCAAAACCAACCCGCCAACCCTCGTCCTGGTGGTCAACGACCCCGACCGTTTCACGCTCAACTACGAGCGCTACCTCATGAACCGCATCCGCGAGGTTCTCCCGTTCGGAGAGGTCCCGATCAAGCTCATCCTGCGTGCTCGCTCACGCGTCGAGAAGAAGTCCGAATCCGCGAGCGGGAAGCAACTCCACATCCCGGACCAGAACACAGGACGCTTCGATGAGGACATGAGCGAAGAAACCATCGACCGCGACGCGTTCCTCCTGGATCTCCCAGACGACGCGAGCGCCTACTTCGACGACTGATCCAGCAACCAGCCCGAATACAAACAACACCCCGGCTCATCACCGGGGTGTTGTTTCATAATCATTCTCTGTGATCCTTACGCAGCAAACCCGCCGTAGGAATCACCCAGATCGTCGTAGCCGTAGTCATCGTCACCTGGCTCGTCATCAATCCCGTAGTCGCCGCTCAGCCCCCACTCATCACGAGGCAGATGCCGATGATGCGTCTGGATCACGCGTGCGAGCTGTCGTCCGAAGTGCTTCCCGATGATCTCGAGCATCCGCACATCGTCCTCGCTGAAGCAACGCGATCGATCGCGGAATAGCGTCAGCACCGCGAGACATTCATTGTCCTCGCAGCACGAGACCGTCAGCATCGTTGAATCCTCGACCCAGTACGCGCTGGTCCCGAGCAACTCGGTCAACTCCGCACGCCCGGACATCGCCGAGACCCCTTCACGATGCTCCACCGCGCTCGGGACCGAGTCCGCGAGTTGATCGAGCATCACTTCCGCTGTTTCCTTCGCGATGTCGTAGTTCACATACGCACCGACCGAGTAGTCCCCCGCACTCGTCGGCATAAACACCGCCGCGTTCGTCGGACCGATCTTCGAGAGCGTGAACTCCAGCAGTGTCCGCAGCAGCGATTCAATGTCAAGCTCCTGACGCAGCAGCGTCTCCAGCTCGCTCGAGACTTTCACATCCCCGAACTGCTGGGTCAGATCGCGGTACGCATCGGTCAGATCCGTGCACAAACCCCCGATCTGACCGGACACCTCTTGTCTTGCGTTGTTCAGTTTGCTGCACAGTTTCTTCAGACGATCCACCCGTGCATCACGACGCCGCACGCGCTGCGCCCGCTCGACCGCTTCGCTCATCCGCCGAGCGGTGTCCGCGCCGGTCGATCCGATCGGAATCAGATCACATGCACCAGCACGCATCGCGCGGACCGCGTCGTCCGTGCAGTGGATCGCGCCGAGGATCACACCGACCGTCATCGGATGGTGTGTCGTAATCGTTTCTAGCAGATCAATCCCATCGCTCGTATCCAGCGCCCGCTCGATGATGACCAGATCGGTCGATCCCGAGTTCATGTGCTCGAGCGCCCGCGTGGGGTTTTCAACAAAGTCCAAGGATTCAACCCGCCCCTTAAGCATCGAGGAGATCCGACGCCGGACCGATTTACGAGGACTCACCGCGAGCACGCGAGCGTTCAGTCCCACCGTCTCGATCATCATCGGGTCGTCGCGTCCGATCTCCGCACCCATCGACTGCTCCCAGAGCGCATCCCCCCCGTCGTTGTGTCCAGGCTGCTCAGATGGTGTGTCTCGGTGCTTCATAAATCGTCTCATCAACTCACAAACTCTCAATCCAGCTATTCAATCTCAGTCCTTCACGCCGCTCTGCGTCGGCCTTTCACGAATGTCTGCAGGGTGATCTGCACCTGCGCCCCAGGAACCCGCCCAGCGGTATTCCCGATCGTGATCGTGCCCCCATGAAGCTCGATCACACTCCGTGCCCTCGAAAGACCCAACCCGGGACGACGCCCCGCATTGAGCTCCGAAAAGAACGGATCGAACGCGTGATTCTGTGCCCGTTTCGATAATCCGGGTCCGGTATCCACGATCCGTACCATAACTCGGCCATCCGAACCCGCGGGTTCAATCGAAACCGAGACCACACCAACAGGATTTGCATAAATCGAGTTGAGGATCGGTTCACAGATCGCTTTGGCCATCAGATCCCTATCCACATTGATCGGATCGATCTCCCCGCTCGTGCTCAGCTTCACCTTCGCGCGGATCCCCGCGTTCTTGCATTGCCCCTTCGCGAGCTCGATCGCTTGACGCACAACCAGCACCGGATCCGCTCCCGACAACGCCGGGACCGGGGGCTCGGCAAGCAGGTGCATCGAGGTAATCATGCTCGACAACGAATCCGCCGCAGACGCGATCGCCTGCACCGATTCGCGATCACGCTGCCCGCCCAGACGCTCAAACAACTGCTGAGCACGCCCGTGGATTACAGACAGCGGGTTATTCATCTCATGAGCCGCGCCCGCGGCCATCTGACCAAGCCGGAGCAACGACTCGTTCTTCATCCGCTCACGCTGCATCGACGACAACTCACGATTCGTGTTCGCAAGCTCCTCAGAGAGCGCCCGCGCCGCTTTCGCACGCACGGCATCAGTCATCGAACGACCCCACGCACGCGAGATCACCCGGAACCCCTTCGCGCTCAGCTCCGGAGCAGCGCTCGACGAAGCCTTGACCAGCACCACAAGACACGAAACCCCTCCCGCACTCCCGTCCCCGAGCCCGTCATCAGCATCCACGATCCCCGAGTCCCCAACCCCGATCAACGACGCAACCCCGATCTCACGCACCGATGAAATCATCTCCCGGAACCAACCCAGCGACGCAAGATCCAGAACCTGATCACCACTCAACCCCGCGATATGCCCAGGACGAATCTCCCCGGCATCAGACAAGGGCGGGCTCTCGACACGCTGAGCAAACCGGTCCCCCCCCGAGCGTTCATCATCGGATACTTCGACCAGCGAGCCGTTGACGACCTTGTACTTCAACCACGGATACCCCGGCTCCTCCTGCACAATCACCATCCCCACGTCCATCCCCGACAGCGTCGATCCCGAACGGATCATCGCTTCCACCACCCGCTCGGGCTCCACACCATCCCCGATCGATTCGTAGAAAGTGTCCGCCGCCTCGAGCAGCTTGTGTGATCGATCCGCGATCTGCTGCTTCGCGCGCAGCTCATCATTCATCGCCGCGAGTTTGCTGTTGGCGCGCACCAGCGATTCGAGCAGCAACTCCGGAGCACTGAACTCCCCGACGCCCAAGATTTTCGCACGATCGCTGACCTGCTCGATAATCTCAGCCGAAACCGAGTCGAGTACCGTCAGATCGAACCCGATCTCCTCAGCAATTTCATCAAGATCGACCGGCGCGCGGACCTCACCAGACCACCCGATATGCCGATCCTCGCACCACGCGCCCGCAAGCGTAACCACCGAAACCAACTCACGATTACAGTGCTCTGGGAGCCCCGCCGGGAGCTGCCCGTGCAACCAGATCACATCGCGGATGCTCTCCGGAAGCCCCCAGTGTTCCGCAAGACGCTTGCCCGCCGTGTGATGATCGATCCCGATCGTCGCACGCTCCGCAACACTCAATGGCAGATGCTGCACATCCGCCATCAACAGCGCCTTCTCCCAAGATTTCGGGAGCACCTTGTACAGCGACATCTTCCCAAGACCCGCGACCAATCCCGCGAGATACGCTTGATCAGATTCAACACTCCCGATCCCGCTCTTGCTCCGCGCAACAGCGATCCGTTCGCTCACGCACGCCGTCGCGATCGAGCGCGTCCAGAACCCCTCGATATCCAGCAGCGAATCCGCCGCGTGCTCATCACGATCCACGCGCAGCCGATCAAAGACCAGCACACTCAGCACCGCCGAGCGCACGGCTTCAAGACCGAGCATGATCACCGCTCTGCGAACGGTCGTGATCCGATCTCCCAGCCCTGCATCAGCGCACCGACACAACGACAGCATCCGTGCGCTCAGCGCCGGATCCGCCTCGATCAGTTCGATCATCTCATCGAGATGCACATCCTCCGAGACCCCCATCGACAGCAGCCGCGTCGCAACAGCCGGAAGCGTCGGAAGGCGCGTCACACCAGCGAGGATCGCTTCTGCTTGCCTTGAGTTCTCGTACGCCTCGGGCGCGTCAGAACGGACCTGCATGGACGATGATTCCCAGCTCATCCCGCACTCCGCTCTGAGAGACCAAGCATCCCCTCGATCCGCTCGATCAGCACACGGATATCAAACGGCTTCTTCAGAAACCCGTCCGCGCCCGCGTCCATCAAACGCTCCACCTCCGACGATTCAATCACCCCCGACACACACAGCACCCGCGTATCGCTCAGCGCCTCGTTCTCACGCACGCGCTTGCACACAATGTCCCCGTTGAGATCCGGGAGCATGTAATCCAGCACAATCATGTGAGGCCGGAACCGCTCCGTCTCCATCCCCGCGTCGTACCCCGTCTCGACCACGCGCACATCAAAGCGCCCGTCATCGCTCAGCACATCGCGGATCAGCGATCCGATCTCCGGATCATCATCCACCACAAGCACACGCTTGAGACTCCCCGAGAACCCGTCCTCGAGGATCGAGACCGGGATCTCGTTCGCCTGCATGAAACGCAACAACTCCTCGCGCGGAATCCTCCGGAACCTCGAGCCAGGCACACGGAACCCATTGAGTCTCCCCGAATCAAAGCAGCGGATAATCGTCTGCTGTGAAACCTTGCAGACCTGCGCCGCTTCTCCGGTCGTAAAGACCTTCTTGCCCGACCAATCTGGTTGTGCTTTGCTCATACGAATCCCGACTGCGCCGCCCGAAATAGGCACGCTCAGTCGCGTTCATCGTCCCCCAACCCCCCCAACTTCACACCGATAACCCAAGCCAACCGACTTTCCCCACTTTCATTTCAATGAAAACCCCCATCAGCCGTGCAGCTTGCGCCACTGCGTCACCGCGTCAGGCTCACGCGCGTACGAAACCCCCAGCTCCGTTGGGTCGATTTCCCCGAAACAACCACCGAATCCGACCGATGCCTCCAGTAAACTTCGCGCTGTAAGACTCAGCCCCTCAACCCGCATCCCCGCGTGCTGAGCCGCCTCAACCATCTCCCTCGGCAGATGCCCATCCCCCACCAACACCCCCGCCCCGCTCGCCGCGACCCCCTCCGCTCCGATCACCCCGAGCACCTCGAGCTCGCCGTTGATCAAACGAGTACAGTGCGCTTCTTTGTTCTTGCTCGCCAGAGCGATCACCGCGCTGGTTGAATCGACCGATTCACCCATTCCTTTCGATTCATCCAGCAGCCCCACCGCCGCGACCGCAGCGCTCGGGACCGCAACGACCCGGCACCCATTCACCCGCGCCAGTATCTTCGCGACCGTCACGCTGATCCGCAGCGCCGTGTACCCCCCAGGACCGATCGACACCACAACCCGCGCGATGCTCGATGGATCAGCTCCGTGCGCCGAGCACACTTCATTCATCGCCGCGACCAACCCATCACTCCCGCGCGCCTCTTGCGACAAACCAACCGACCCAATGAACGCAAGACCACCCGCATCGTCCATCCGCGCGAGCCCGACCTCCCCTCGATCCGCGCCACGCGCACTGGGATTCGAGCACTCGATCGCGAGCGCGAAGCGTTCCGGATTCCTTGCATCGGTCGTCATCGTGGTACTCTAGTCTTCCCCCGTCGATCCACGCCGCCGCTTGATCTCGCCGCGTCTTTTCTTCTCACCGATGCGCCGCTCAACCGATCCACGCGTCGGTTTCGTCTTCTTCCTTTTCTTCGGCACCACATGCGCCTCGTTCACCAACGCGCGCAGCTGATCCAAACACCCCTGACGATTCCGCCCCTGACTCCGCGTCGTATCACATGAGATCAACAACGCATCATCATTCGTGATCGCGCTCCCGGCGATCCGCCGCAGTCGCTTTGCAACCATCGCAGGCAGACCCAAGTCATCAACCAACACACGCAGCTGCGCCTTGGTCGCACGCTTGTTGACATTCTGTCCACCAGGACCCGATGATCGCACAAAGGTAAAGACCAGAAGCGATCCATCAATCGTCCGACCACCACCGATCGAAACCGCCGCATTGTCTGAAAAACCCGATTCCATACACAGCCATAGCAGACGATTCACCCAATTGCAAGTGCTTGTTCAATTTTGAGTTATGACCAAAAGAACTCGACTCCACCCGTTGACCTGAGCCACTATGTCTGCGATACTGCATGTGCGTGTAATTGAACTGCACGCACGCCCGGCGTCCCCACCGGGCATGCCGAAGACCCCGCACACACAGGGTCAACTCGGTACATTCGTTTGGGGCATCTCCCCTGAGGCTCATTCATTCAAACCGACCCAAAGCACCCGCTCCGGGTTCCCAAAGTCGACCCATCACACAAGCCACTCAAGGGCAACACACACTGATTCATCCTCCACTGACCCCGCCCCAAAGCGACTCAGCGGACAGAAAGACACACCGCATGAAAACGATCACCAAGAAAGCTCTCGTCGATCAGATCGCACAACGGACAGGACACAAGCGTGTCGTCGCAAAGCAGATCATCCAAGAGTTCCTTGACCAAGTGATCGATGAGATCGCCGAAGGCAACCGCCTCGAGTTCCGCGATTTCGGCGTCTTTGAAGTCAAGCACCGCGCCCCGCGCATGGCCCAGAACCCAAAGACCCTCGAACGCGTCCCCGTCCCCGCCAAGCGGACCGTCAAGTTCAAAGCCGGACGCCGCATGCGTGAGTGCCTCGAAGCACCCGAGACGACCACAGAATCCACTCCAAAAACCGAGCAACAAGAAACAAGCACAGTCGTTGCCAGCGCCCGGAGCGCCGAACCCAAGCCGCAGGTCCATGTCAACACCGGGAACGCTCCAGCGATCATCGGCTCCATCACCCGCGAAGAAGCCGTCGCCAACAGCTAAAGCCCACTGGCAATCCAAATCATAAAAAGACCGAGCCGCAAGGCCCGGTCTTTTTCATTCTCTAGTACGAATCAAGTCTCAGATCAGCATCGATCACCGACCCCGCGTCCGCGTCTTCCCACGCAGCGCCCTCGGCGGACGCTTCGCAGGCACAACCCCGCCCGGGAACTTCTCCGCCTTCTCCGCATCACTCAGTTCCTTCTCCGCAGGAGGTGCTTCTTCCGCGAACCGGTTCTTCGCTTCCTTCTTCACGCCCTTGACCTCATAGGTCGGTCGTCCACCCGTCGGCTCATCCTTCCAGTCCTCAGGACGCTCGCGCGCTTCAAAGTCTGGGTACTTCATCGCCGGGATCTCCGCGTTCACAAGCAGCTCGATATCCGTCAGCAGCGCCCCCTGCGCCGGGGTCACAAGCGACCACGCGTGACCGTTGCGTCCGGCGCGAGCCGTCCGCCCGATCCGGTGCACATAGATATCCGGATCCTCAGGCAGGTCGTAGTTGACCACATGCGTGATCCCCTCGACATCAATCCCGCGTGATGCCAGATCGCTCGCAACAAGCACCGCCAGATCACCCGACCGGAACTTGGTCATCACCGAGTTGCGTTTCGATTGTGTAAGATCGCCGTGAATCGCGTGCGCCGAGATCCCCTTGCGCTCCAGATACCGGACAACCGAATCGACCGTCCGCTTCATCCGGCAAAACACAATCGTCAGCGCCGGCTCCTCGTGCGTCAGCACATGCGCCAGCATCCGACGCTTGTCCCAAGGCTCAACAGTCACATACCCCTGCTTCACCAGATCCACCGTCAGCGCCCCCGAACTCACCTCAAGCTTGACTGGGTCCTGCATGAACTTGCGCGCCAGCTTCTCGATCTCGTCGGTAAAGGTCGCGGACACAAAGATCGTCTGACGATCCTTCGGACACTTCCCAAGGATCTTCCGGATGTCGTCGCGGAACCCGATGTCCAGCATCCGGTCCACCTCGTCGAGGACCGCAAACTCGATCTGCGACAGCGACAAGAACCCACGCTCGATCATGTCCAGCACACGCCCGGGAGTCCCCACAATGATCTCCGGATGCTTCCGAAGCTGCTCCGCCTGCACATTGATCGATTGCCCGCCATAGATCGCGCACACGCTCAACCCGGTATGCGGCGCCAGCTCCTCGATATCCTGCTTGATCTGCACCGCAAGCTCACGCGTCGGCGCCAAGATAATCGCGCACATCGAATCGCCCGGCTCAATCAGTTCTAAGAGCGGCAACGCAAACGCCGCCGTCTTCCCCGTCCCCGTCTTCGCTTGACCCAAGATATCCACCTCAGTCAGCGCCAAAGGCACAAGCTCCGCCTGGATCTTCGTCGGGTGCTTGAACCCGAGCTCGTCCATCGCCTTGAGGATATCGTCCGACAACCCAAGATCCGCGAAGGTCTTGTCCAAGCAGAACGACTCATCGCTCCACCCGCCCTCCGGCTCACTGATCGTCCGCTGACGAGTCGGCTCCGGCGCATCCTTCCGACGAGGACCGCGTCCACCGCCCTTCCCGCGCCCTTTGCTGCTCCCCTTTGCACCGCCGCGCTTCTTCCCGCCCCGTCGTCCACCAGACCCACCGCCCCCGCGTTCTTGATCGCCCATAGAAAATCATCCATTCCGCTCAATCACAGAGCATCCGCCGAACCAGACAGCCCAAAGACCACCCTCGGCACCTTCAACCACGCCGACACACCGCCAGCGCACGCAAGAATCATAGGCCACTGATATTACAACCCTACGACTTCTTCCCAAGCTCATACAGCATCATGTGCTTCATCAGCGTCCCCGCCGAGCTTGTGCTCGCCGCGAGCCACCCCGCGCGACCGTCCCGCCAGGACCCCTTGAGCATCGCCTGCTTGAAGAACGACCACAGCGGAGACAGCGCCATCTTCAGCGCGTTGGTCTCTTTGCCCATCTCATGCAGCGAGATCGCGCTCGCTTTCGCGAGCCCGTACTGATTGAACAGGTGCTCAGAAAAACTCTCGAACGAGTCATGGATCAGAATCCCCTTCAGATTCTCCACCACGATCCCGTCATCGACCTCTAAATAGTTATGCGGATTGATCCCAGTAATCCGCGCCTTCCCGGCGTGCACCAGATCCATCCGGATCAGCCGCATCCGCCATTCAGGTTGCCACGAGTGCACCAGCAGCGTCCCTTGAAACTCGACGACCCGATTCACATACGCCGCCGCGACCCCGCGCCCTACCGCATCGCGCACCGACTCCGCAAGCTCATCACTCACCGGCTCATCCGAATCGAGCCACAAGGTATGCCCGCGAGTACACGCACCCAGCGCCATCGACGAGGTCCGCACAAACCCCCTCCAGTGCGTCTGCACCAGCACCACCTCGCACCACTCCCGACACGACTCGATCAACTCCAGCGTCCCGTCCGTCGAGCCCGAATCGATCACCACCAACTGCGAGCACAACCCACGCACCGACTCAAGCACCCGACCCATCGTCCGGATGTTGTTCCGACACGGGATCATCACCGTCAGATCCAGCGGCTCATGCGAAGTTGTTCTTGCGCCATCACTCATGATCCAGTAGACTAGCACAGTTCAACCCGGGAACCCACGCCTA
>JAEPQP010000237.1 GCA_017640485.1 Phycisphaerales bacterium
ATTTCGATGGGATACGAACTGCTGCCGGCAGGACTGGGGGATTTCCAGCAAGCCGGGTCGCAGATCAGGGCCATAGGTTCTCAAGACGCCTCCGAAGTGTGCAAGCAGCTCAAAGCATCGGGGTCCAACCAACTCGCAACATTCGTCAAACGCGCCCACAGGACCCTGGTTGAGCCCAATGATCTGGCTGACATTCTTGATCAGATTGCGATCAACGGCTTAGAACCAGACAGCTTTGAAGCACGAATCTTGCTCTCCCGCTCGGTGGTGCAGCACAAGCAACGAATTGAATCAACCAAGTGCTTCGGCTTCAAACTCAATGCTCCGAGCATCGAAGCATTCGACCGGATCCTCAGAGGGGAAGGTGCCCAGCCGGCCTATGTGTTTATCACAAGAGATCCGCGTGATATCGTCGCGTCCCACTTTGAGCACGGGTTCAACCGCACGATCGAACATATCTGCACAGCATGGAAGAAATACCTCGCAAACTTCCTCGCCTTCAGAGAAGCCAATCCAGACCAGCGATGCGAACTGATCCGATATGAGGATCTCGTCTGCGAGCCAGATTCCACAATCGCTGGTTTGCTTCAATCGGTCGGGTTTGATGCCAGCGAAGAAGCACGCCGATTCTACGAAGGGAAGGCGAGTGTCCACAGCCGCGGCCATCGCAATCAAGACGATCTCAAGCAAGATGTGTACACCAATCAACTCGCGCGTTGGACGACGGACCTCACTGCCGATCAGATTCTGCAGGTGCAATCACATTGCAGCGAACTGATGGAACGGATGAACTATTTTTGTGTTGATCCGCTCCGCCCATTCCATGAGCCAGACAAGACCGTCAAGGGCAAGATGGTTCAGATGACCCACAAGCGGAAGAAAAAATTCTATCGTAATCAGTACGCAGAGCTCATCGATCCGCTCGTCAAGGGTCGTGTCAACCTCACCTGGGCCGAGGCGTGCAGACACGATCGTCCTGAGTCGGAAAGTGTTGTCATCCTCCGTCATGATGTAGATCACGATCTGGAAACCGCCCTCCAGATGGCACGCTGGGAACACGAGCGCGGGCTCCGAGCGACCTACTGCATCCTGCATACCGCGTGGTACTACGGCCGATTCACAAATGGAGTCCAAGAGCGTTCCAAACTCATGCTCGATGGATGCCGAGAACTCCAAGAACTCGGTCACGAGATCAACATCCACAACAACTTCATCGTACAAG
>JAEPQP010000232.1 GCA_017640485.1 Phycisphaerales bacterium
CCGTCTCCCAGCGCCGCGCCCTGTGGTGCAGCTCCGTCCTCGCGTCGCCCTTGACGTTGTGACAGCGCATGCAACCCTTCGCGATGAAGAGCCGCTTGCCCTCCTCCTCGATCGGGGAGGTCGGAAGCTCCGCAGGCTTGAGCTGCGCAGCGACCCAGTTGTCGTAGCTGTCCGTCCCCTCTTTCGGATGGACGAACACCTTGATGCCCATCAAGGCGTGGCTCGCGCCGCACAGCTCCGCGCACTGACCGATGAACTCACCCACCTTGTTGGGCTTGAAGTACATCGGGTAGCGCCGACCCGGCGTCGCGTCCCTCTTGCCCGTCAGGTTCGGCACCCAGAAGGCGTGGATGACGTCCGCGGACGTCACCTCCATGTGCACCGTGGTGCCTTCCTCGACGTGCATCTCGTTGGCGGTCGAGAACATGATCTTCGACGGATCCGCCGGATCCATATAGTCATACTCCCACCACCACTGCTTGCCCGTCACATTGATCAACACAACCTCCTCGCCCTCCGCTGGAGGCTTCTCCAGCTCGAAGATGCCCTGGATGGTCGGGATCGTGATGGCAATGACGATGATCGTTGGGATGATCGTCCAGATGATCTCGAGCTGCGTGTGGCCGTGCGTCTGCGGCGGCATCGTGTCGTCGCCGGGCTTGCGCCGGAACTTCACCACCGAATACAGGAACCACGCCGCCACGATGAACATGATGATGCTCACCACGATCAGCAGCATATGGTAGAACCATGCGCTGATCTCGGCGACGTCGCTGTAGGGCTTTTCGATGTCCCGCTGGGGCGTGTCACACGCCGCCAGAAGCAGCGCGGGCGTCACCAGCACAGCGTGCCAGACCCGGCGCAGAACACTCGTTCGCAAGTCGTGCGTGTCGATGTTTGGGTTGAGCATCTTTAGATCAGAGGGGCCTGTGGAAATGCATGGAGGGATTGCCGCGTTGACTCTGACAATGAAAGCGAGGGTACAACATCTCGCCTATGTCTCGGCCTTCTCCGCGGGTCCGCGAAATCTTCACGGCACATAACCCGGAAGACCCTTCGTGGTCAAGGGTCTAGGTCCACCATCCTGCCATCTAAAGGAACTAGGGCAGGACCGAGCAACCAGCACCATACTCTCTGGCGCCCGATGGCGCAACAGATATTGCGCCCCTTTACCCCTTCCGATGCTACTCCCCCAGCAAAAGTGCGCTCGAAGATCCAGCTTCTCGCATCGCCTTGGCCACGACCACCTGCGCCTCCGAGATCCACTTGAGCCGCTCCGGGTTGGTCACGATACCCACCTCCTCGTGGTAGACGCACTCGTCCGTCACATTCAA
>JAEPQP010000218.1 GCA_017640485.1 Phycisphaerales bacterium
GAAACCGCGCCCCACCCAACTGCGAACAAAACCACGCCAACTCTCCCCCGCCTCGGATTGACTACCCCGACTCAGCGGATACAGTGGCGAGAAAAGATCGGTCCCCGTTTCGTTCCCAAAAACGAAACAAGACCGAAACCTGACCATTCGCACGACCGACAGCACGACCGACAGCAAGACCGACAGCACGACCAATCCAGCACCGACCCAGACGAACGCATCCGTGACCCGGAGAACACCCATGCAAGCCGTAAACACCGCAACCGACCTCTTCACAACACTCCGCACCCAGCTCGACGCCCCACTCCATCGCTCACTCGACACCGATAACGATTCCGCCGTTATCACACCCTCCACCCCTCGCTGGACCAACACCCCCCTCTGCGACGGCCCAGACGACCTCGACGAAGACGAAGCCTACTTCCTCGACGATGACGACGATGACGATGAAGATGACGAATACGACGAAGATGACGATGACTACGACGACGATCTCGACGATGACGACGACGAACTCGACCACGACGACGATTACGACGATGATGACTTCTGAGAACCGTCGGTTTCTTCGCACATAACCACCGACGGCTCCCAGGAGATCCGTCGATGACCAACGAATCAAACAACCAAAGCTCCAATCCAGACTCCACCCCAAAACGCCGCCAGGGTGACCGCCGCAAAAACAAAAACGGCACCCCACCACCGGGCACCGTCATCGACCGCCGCCTCGGACTCGAACACCGCGCCGCCGGATCCCCAACCACAGACTCCAACAACGGCAAACTCGTCTCCTCCAAAAAATCCGGACCCAAGTCCGCATCAAACGAAACCCAACAAGCCACCGGCCTCGAACGCAAACGCGGACGAGGACGCCGCCTCTCCGAGTTCACCAAGTCCGCCGAAGAAGGCGAGATGACCCCAGAACAGTTCCTCTTCCTCATGGCCATCGACGCCTTCAAAAAGGGCAACGACCGCATGTTCCCCACATGGACCGATGTCCTCGAGGTCGTCCGCCTCCTGGGATACCGCAAAACTATGTCCAGCGAACTCAACCTCTCCAACGCCGAGGACTGGCTCGAATCCCCTCACGCCCCAGCCAATGTCAGACCCGACCGCTGGGCCGAACGCTTCACCACCACCGAAGCCAATGAACTCTCCGTCGGCGCCCCACAATCCAAAGGCCCAAAGACCGAGAAAGAACTCACCGACGAAGCCCTCGAAGCCTTCGAAGCCGCCTTCGGAGAAGACGACTCCGCGTTCGATGAATTCAACGACCTCGACGACGACTTCTCCGAAGCCGCGTAAGCACTCAACGCACACAACCCATAAATAAACAAGACGCACGGCCAATCGACCGTGCGTCTTTCAATTCGTCATCACCAAGCAATCAGCTCACTTGTCTTCGTAATACGAAATATTGATCTGCGTGTACTTCGACCACTCCTCAGGAAGATCCTCATCCTGGAAAATCGCCTGCACCGGACACTCGTCCACACACAGACCACAATCGATGCACACATCCGGATCAATATACAACTGCTCCGCCGTCGCAAAGTCGGGCTCGTCCTTCGTCGGATGGATGCAGTCCACTGGACACGCATCAACACACGCCGTGTCCTTCGTCGCAATACAAGGCTCAGCAATTATATGAGTCATCGCACGATCTCCTATCAAGACCACGAGCCCAAAGCCCGCAGCATTC
>JAEPQP010000123.1 GCA_017640485.1 Phycisphaerales bacterium
AATCCCGAATCGCCGCAGTCGACTTCACTTGGAGTTCAGCGAGCTGCTCTGAGTCCACCACATTGGGCGCCTCGCACATCAGGTCTTGACCCGTCATCGTCTTGGGGAACGCCATCACCTCGCGAATGTTGTCCGTCCCGCACATGTGCATCACCAAGCGATCCAGCCCAAACGCAATCCCCCCGTGCGGAGGAGCACCATAACTCAGCGCATCCATCAAGAACGAGAACTTCAACTTCGCTTCTTCAAGACTCAGCCCGAGCAACTCGAACACCTTTGCCTGGATATCCGCGCGATGGATACGGATCGACCCGCCCCCGATCTCCGATCCATTACAGATCATGTCGTACCCATCAGACACGATCGACTCGACCATATCGATGTCCTTCGCATCCGCACCAAGCAACCGCTCGACCTCATAATCCGACGGCGCCGTAAACGGGTGGTGCAGCGCGTGGTACCGCCCGGCATCCTCCACATACTCAAACATCGGGAAGTCGTACACCCAGAGGAAGTTCCACATCCCCTCAGGAATCAGATCAAAGTCCTTCGCGATCTTCAGCCGCAGCTCACCAAGCGAACGCGTCACCACAGAATAACTGTCGGCGGCAAACACCACCGCGTCCCCATCCTCAAGCCCGAGCGCTTGAACAAGCTCATCCTGAACACCAGCAACAAACTTCGCGATGCCCCCCTCAAAACCACCATTCACAAACTTCGTCGTCGGGATCCCGCCCGCGCCAAAGTCCTCCGCGAACTTGCTGAACCCATCAGTGATCTTCCGCGTGAACTTCTCTGCAAGCCCAGGCACCCGGAACGCCTTCACGCACCCCTTCTCCTTGCCCAACGCGTTCTGGAACACACCAAAGTCCGTCTTCACCGCGATCTCCGAAACATCAACCAGCTTCAGCTCAAACCGCGTGTCGGGACGATCGCTCCCGTAGTTGTCCATCGCGTCCTTGAAGGTCATGCGTGGGAACTCCCCGAGCTCCACACCCATGATCTCCTTCCAGATCGTCTGCGCGTACCCCTCCATGATCTCCATCACCGCGTCGCGATCCACGAACGCGAGCTCAAGGTCGATCTGTGTAAATTCCGCCTGACGATCCGCGCGTGGATCCTCGTCCCGGAAACACCGCACGATCTGCAGGTACCGATCACACCCCGCCATCATCAGAATCTGCTTAAACAACTGCGGACTCTGAGGCAACGCATACCACATCCCCTCCTGCTGACGCGAAGGAACCAAGAAGTCCCGCGCCCCCTCGGGAGTCGATCTGCAAAGCATCGGAGTTTCAATCTCCAAGAACCCGTGCTCGTCAAAGTAGTCCCGGGTCAGCTTGCTGAGCCGATGCCGAGTCTTCAGAATGTTCTGCATGTGCGGCCGGCGCAGATCCAGATACCGGTACTGCAGTCTCGTGTCCTCCGCAGGGAGGTTCTTCTCATCGCTGGGAACAAACGGCAGCTTCTTGGTCTTGGACAACACATCCAGCTCAGTCACTACCACCTCGATCGAGCCAGTCGGGATCTTGTCGTTCTTCTTCGCCCGCTCACGCACCACACCCGTCACCGAGATGCAGTCCTCGTTGCGGAGTCGATCACCCGCCTCAACCAGATCCGCGGCCGAATCCTCACTATCAAACACCACCTGCGTAATCCCATCACGATCCCGCACATCCACAAAGATCAGCCCCGATCCGTGCCCACGAAACGCGTTGACCCATCCATTGAGGGTCACCGTGTTCCCGATGTCTGATTCCGTGAGTTGTCCGCAGGTATGCGTCCGCTTTGCAAGTGTGCCGCTCGCCATAGTCATTCTCGCTGTCACTGAGGGGTTCAAAAAACACCGATCCAGACCACTTTCCGGATCAGCCTCAAATAGTAGCAATCAACCAAGCAACCCCCTCCCAACCGTCCCCGCAGACCCCAAATCAGCGCACAAAAGAGGCCACAAAAAAAGAGAGGCCCGGAATGCAAACATCGCACATCCGGGCCCCACGCACAGGACTTATCAGCAGGCCCGCCCGGCATCACTCTCCAGCCGGACCTGCTCTGCAAAGACAAACGCTTCGCACTAGTTCTCTATTCCACATTCAGTCCGTCTAGACGCTGAAATTAACCAATTGAGCGGAAATGCCTAACCGCTCAAGCCACCATCCCAACAGCGATTTCCGATCATCCCCACCCACCCCGTACGCCGCGCACATCACCTCACCGAACAATACCAACGCTCGTGAATATTCCAGCACACTCTCCTCCCCCGGGCTTCCGGGGGAGGTGCCCGCGTCTTCGCGGGCGGAGGGGGTCTTCGAACCACACAACGCCGCACCAACCGAATGCACCCGCTCGAACGCCTCCGCTCCCGCCGACCACGCGCCCTCGTCGCTCGGGAGCGGCAACCCCATCACCTGCCGCGCACTCATCTTCAGCGCATCCGCGTGCATCGCCGCCCCCCCAAAAGCCCGCAGCGCAAACATCGTGCACACCGGGGATCCGATCGCCGCCCCGACCCGCCACACATCAACCCCCCGCGACACAACCGTAATCATCGGGGTCACCGCCACCATATCCGCCCCTACATCCACATACGCCTCAACAACTCTCGTCTGCGTCGCCACCAACACCTTCTCCACCCGCCGCGCACCGACCCACTTCGCGAGCCGCTCATCCTCAAGCACCGCCCCCGCATCCACCCTCGGCCCATCCCACCTCCGCTTCAAAATCCGCGTCGACTTCTTCCCCCAATGACACACCCCAAGATCAATCAAGCCCGTCGTGACGACCTTCACAGACCCATCCCAGTCACCGCAGTCCAAATCCTCCACAAGTTTCCCGTCAAGCCCGTAGTACTCATCCCGGAAGTCCGCCGTCGCGTGCGCCACATCACCAACCACTCCCGACGAATTGATCTCAATCTCAGGAACACCCATCGTCACCGCCGCAACCGAAGACCAGGTCTCCAACCCCCCAAACTCGTCAGCAGAAATCACCATCTCCCGATGCTCATCAAAGGACTCCCCGGACCACCGCCCGATCCTCATGGAATCAGCTTCACGCTCCCCAACCCGCACGCAAGGCGAGCAGGTGTACACGCTCGCATCCCCAAACACATGCGCGTTACTCACCCACACCGATTCAAGCAGCCCAACAGCCGCCACTCGCTCGCGCATCCATGCCCCCCCGCGCGTTGCCATCACCGACTGCGGCTGCACCATACACACCCGTCCGCCATCCCTCGACAACTGCAACCCAAGCACAAAGAACACCGACGCCTCGTCTGTGTAGGTCGCCTTGCCCAGCAGACCACGCTCACGCAGTGCATCGACGCGTTCCGCCGACCGTGCCGTCCCCGAACCCAACTGATTCAGGAAAGGCGGATTCCCAACCACCACATCAAACGACCCCGCTCCGAACACCTCCCCCGCAAGCGAATCACCCGCCACCACATTGGTGCGCAGCATCTCGAGAGACACACCGCGATCTCCCGCTTCGATCCACAGCGCCCATCGACACAGCTCCGCAGTCATCGGTTGGATATCCCCGCCCCAGACACACCGCGCGATCACCTCACCGAACCGATCTGACTGCCCAAGCTCAACCAGCCGATCCTGGATCCGCCGAGCCGCCGCGATTAAGAAATACCCACACCCACACGCCGGATCACACACCCGCAGTTTCAGCAACCGATCAACATCATCCCCGCACGCTTCAATCGCAGGCGACAGCGCCCGATCCAACACAAAGTCCACCACCGACGCAGGCGTATAAAACACCCCACCGAGTTTCCGCGCCGACCCCTCCTCGCCAACCAGTTCAAGCCGACTATGCACCACTCGTGATGTCCATGACATCAGCGATTCATCCACGGCTCCAAAGTCCGCAGACTCACCGCGCACCAGTTCAACCAACTCCCCAAACCATTTCCCGCCGCACGCGAGAAACTCCCGCCGCACAAGCCCCACCCAATCCGCAGACCAGACCCGATCCGCACAAATCGGTCGGTCCTGTTCCACGTGGAACAATTCAGATTCCAAATCAAAATCCAAAACCGCCGACCACCCACAGTCACGCTCGCCCGAAATCACCTCATCGAGCATCCCCACCCTGTCTAAAATCAACACCCGCTGGACAACCACGCGCAGCTCAAAGGTCAGTCGATCCAGATCGATCCGGATGGGATCGGTTCCCGATTCAGCGAGCAGCGCCGAGCCCATGTGCTCGATCGCCGACTTCGCTCGCTGCGCGAGCGATTTGGAGTGTTCAGACTTTGCGGTTGTGGGTGACCGTCGGGTCATGCCTCGTTGGTGCTGACGACCCGGACCTGACAGAACTGACGATGACCCATCGGACCGGAGTGGTAGGAGTACCCCGACTGACGCGCGCCGACCCAAGGCGATCCGCTCGCGCCGCCCATCGAACGGTTCACGCCGACCATGCCCGCCGTGAGTTGGCGTCCGACTTCGCGTGCCTTGGAATCTTCGCCGAAGACCACGGCTCCGAGACCGTACTCCGTATCGTTCGCGAGCTCGACCGCTTCCTCGGCGGTTTTGACTCCCGCGACGCAGACGACCGGGCCGAAGGTTTCGGTGGTCATGATGTCCATGTCGTGGGTGAGATTGTCGAGGACTGTCGGCGAAACATAGTTGCCGTCCATTGGTTCATTTCCGCTGACCAGTGTCGCGCCCTTGTCGAGTGCGTCTTTGATCTGTCCGACGACATGCTCTTTCTGCTCGCGCATGACCATCGGACCGATGGTCGAGGTTTCGTCGCAGCAGTCTCCGACTTTGAACTCGTTGACCTGCTCCATCAGTTTGTCCATGAACTGTGGTTTGATGGAGTCTTGGACATAGATCCGTTCGGTCGATACGCAGACCTGTCCGCAGTTGCGGAGCGAGTTGCGGGCCGCGAATGCGGCGGCGGCGTCGAGGTCAGCGCCTTCGAGGACGATCAGCGGATCCTTGGAACCGAGCTCGAGGATGAGTCGTTTGAGTCCCTTCGCGGCGGACTGCATGATGTGCTGTCCGGCGTTCTTGGATCCGGTGAATGCGATCAGGTTGACATCGCCGGCGACGAGCGCTTTGCCTTGATCGTCTTCGCCGTGGATGATCTGGAGGACCCCTTCTGGGAGGAACTGGTTGAGGACTTTGACATACTCGTCCGCGATCAGCGGGGTTTGCTCCGATGGTTTACAGATGACGGTGTTCCCGGCGACGAGCGCGGGGACGATGGTCCAGTGGGGCATGAGGATCGGGAAGTTCCAGGGGGTGATCGCGGCGCAGACGCCGTACCCGTCGTAGTAGATGGTGGACTTGACGCCCTCGTCCTCGAGGATGTCCGGCGCGATGGCTTTGGCGACTTCATCGGCTTCTTCACTCATTCGTGCGGCGCATCCGGAGACTTCACCGATGCCCTCGGTGAGTGGCTTGCCTTGCTCGAGAGAGAGAAGTTTCCCGAGTTCTTCGGCACGCGCTTCGAGCGCTTCTCCAGCGGGCTTGAGCATGTCGGCGCGTTGTTGCGGGGTGAGTGCTTGCCAAGCCGGGAGTGCGGCTTGGGCTTTGGCGATGATCGCGTCGACTTGAGCGACGGGTGTGATGGGGACGGACCCGACTTCCTCTCCGGTCGATGGGTTGTAGGAACGGAGGAGATCGGTGTCGGTTGGTGTTGGCATAGTGGTCATTGCAGATTGTAGGAGATGCGCAGCTATTTTTGTATCTCGCAGAGAAAGACACGGCTCGCTAGAGACGCTTAATCAGTAGTGCCTGAAGGGGTATCTGTGATTTGTGAAGATCCCACAGTGCCGAGGATAGCGGGTCGGGGCATCCTTGAGTTTATGGTCCAGTTATTGTATTCTGATGGTGTTGGTATGAGATCAGAAATCAAGGCTGTCGGATTGGCGGAACTTTCGGACCCGGATGTTGGTGAAGACGGCTTGGCCCTTAAGGCCTGGAGCCCAAGATCCGATGGCGAGTCGGTAGTCTTCGGGTTCTTTCTCGGGTTTGTAGTTGGGGACATCGCCCTCACCGATTTTCTGGCCGTTGATATATCCGGTGACCTGGTCGCCTTCGACGATGACTCGGAGTTTGAAGGTGTAATCGTCTGGGATTTCGATTGGGGTGTGGTAATCGGTACGAGCGAATCCCCAGCCCATGGATCCTTCTTCTCGGTAGACAAGGCGTGCAGAGAGGCTGCGCATCATGTCGTAGCCGTCGGTGGTTCTGTGTCCTCTGTAGTAGAAGATTGCGAGTGTGGAGTAGTAAGGGGGCTTTCCTTGGAAGCTAACATCGGCGGTGTATTCGAATGAGTCACCCGGATCGATGTCGGCGATGAGGAGTGTTTCCTTTTCTGTGCCGTCTTGTTTGGCTTGGACGGTTTGATTGTCAACGCGTTCCCAGATACCTTCGTGTGTCCACCATCCGCTCATGTGTTCGTCGAACTCAAGATTGACCCAGTCACCGCTCTCGTAGGCTTCTTGCCATTGGATGTGTTGAAGTATTTCACGCGTACAACGCATCCCGATTTCGTCTTGCGTGGATTCGAAAACTTCGAGGACTTTGTTCCAGCGTTCGGTAGCGAGGCGATAGTTCTTGTTATCTTGGTGGCGCTTTGCTGAGCGGGCGATGTCGGCGGTTGGACCTACGAATGGGATGACGAGCGATTCGAGTCTGACATCGTCCCAGTCGAGGGCGGCGCGGGCTCCGGAGTTGAATCCGTTCTTGCAGGCGCGGATGTGGTGAGCGGCTGCTTCGATGTCCCCTTTGTGTCTGTAGTTGAGGTACGCGAGATGGGTATGGGCGTAGTCTTTGGAGATGGGGGCGTCGTTATCGAGCATGCCCTGGAGGGATTCCATCACAGAGTCGATCAGCTCACTTTCCTCGTCCCAGAAGGCTTGAATGTTTCCGAGCTTGACTCCGTAGTTCCAGAGAACTTTATCGAGGAAGCGTACGGACTGATAGGGGAGCATGGTGTGGTAGAGTTCTGGCTTGTTTGCCCAGAGTGCAATTTCTTTGTGTGATTCCCAGTTGCCGTGCCATTTGAGTTGGAGGATGTGTCTGAGTGTGTTAAAGACTTCGGGGTAATCAACGCATGCGACGAGAGTGCGTTCGACCCAGGTGTATCCCTCTTTTTCCCATAGGGTGCCGTTTGGATAGAGGGCTTGGAGCATGTAGGCTGGTCCGGAGGGGCACATGTGGTCGAACTCGTAGGCTTGACGAAACCATTGCATCGAGAGTTCAAGATGCTTATGGAAACCTCTGTACTCATCTGCATCAACGGTGTGGGAGTAGCCACCTCCTCGTATTTGCCAGGCGGTTTTGCGTTCGCATTCACCCCTGACCATCGCGAGGACCCAAGGGTCCATGTTGTTCGTGTTTTCGAATATTTCTCGTACGATGTTGCGGCGGGATTCATTGTCAGTTCTGATAAAGTCAGCGATAAAGGATTCCCATAGTCTCCATCGTGTTGAGCTGGTCATCGGAGTTTTTGCGGCGACATTGGCGATGCGTTGGAGGACAAATCGATCGATCTCGTCGGTGGAGTCTTCTTTGTCGAGGAGCTTGACTACTTTATCTCTGTAGCTCAATGATGCGCCAGCGATACGCCATGGAGAGTATTCCTTTGCTTCCATTTCGAGCACGCAAAGGCGGAGCACATTAATTTTGACGGGATTGCGTTCGTCTGTGTTGAGCGAGTTGAAGTTTTTGAAGAATCGGTATTGTGGGTCTGGGTCATCGAGCTTTGCATTCTCATAGAGGGCGTCGTAGTGTGCTCGATCGAACTTTCCGCCTGCGATGTACCCTACATAGGAAAGTTGGTCGGCGTGTTTTTCGCGTACCTGTTCTTCGGTGAGGTTTTCGAGACGCATGTAGGCATCGATGATAAGGCGGAGTTCTATCTCGACATTGCGTGCTTTGAAGTCATTGCGTACCACGATTGCATCGTCTGCGATTGCCTGATCGAGTTTGGGCATTGGTGGGACAGCGGCATGTGCATGTGTGACCACAAGGAGAATGAGTG
>JAEPQP010000030.1 GCA_017640485.1 Phycisphaerales bacterium
AGGACGGTCGACACCGCCATGAAATACCAGGTCGCCGTCGCCGCGACCGACCGATCCGCATCGATCGTCTGCGCCGCGCCCTGCGACAGGTTGCTCATCAAAGGCTCAAGACTGGTAATCAACAGGTTCGCGTTGAACCCCGCCGCGACCCCTGCGAACACCGCCGCGATCCCCGCGAGCGGAGAGCGCCCCACCGCGAGATACGCCAAAGCTGCGAGCGGCGGGAGCACCACATACCCCGCATCCGACCCAAGCGAACTCATAATCCCCAAGAAAATCATCGCAGGCGTGAGCAACATCCCAGGCACACGCGACAACGCCGCTCGCAGCAGGGCCGAGATCAACCCCACCCGCTCCATCGGTCCGATCCCCAGCATCCCCAGCAGCACCACCCCCAGCGGCGCAAATCCCAAGAAGTTCGCTTCCATACTCGCGAGCAGCCAATAGATCCCCTCGCTCGTCAGCAGCGACCGCGCGAACATCACGCGCCCGTTGGACACGAGCTCCGGCGGGGTCTCCGGATCGCCATCGGTATCCAGAGGCACCTTCTCAAACACCGCCCATCCATGATCCGCGACATTCATCGGGGACCCATCATCCCCCACCACCGTCTCCGCAGTCGAATCGATCACCAATCGAGCGATCAGATTCTCGGGATCCGCGTTATCCACCACGATGCTCGCGGGCTCAAAGACTTCGCCGTCCTCACCCTCGCTCACGCGCCCGATCACCCCCACCCGCTCGTCCACCCCGCCATTGGCCACATCAACCGACCAGCGGACCTCGAACCCATCAGGAAGCGCCGGAGCCGCGAGATGACTCGCCAGCAGCACGAACCCCAGCCCGATCAAGAACAGGAACGCGGGATCGGGGAGCTTGTTCCCCAGCCATTCCACGCCGTTGAGCGCCTTGCCGAGGATGCCCACCTTGGGCGCGTCAGTTGATTGCGGATTCGATTCTGATTCTGTAGACATACCGCAAGTGTCCCCGATCCGCTCCCCAATGGCAACCCATATAGCAAACCGGATCGTCAGAAGTGAATCGAATCCCAGAACCGGTCCACATCAACACCGCCCTGATGTCCCCCGAGCCCCCCAAGCCCTCGCCCCCTACACTTCCCCTCACCCACGCCAAGGACCGATCCAATGACCGAAACCGCTGCAGATTCCAATACTTCCGTCAAATCCATGGACGACATCATGTCCCTCTGCAAACGACGAGGATTCATCTACCAAGCCTCCGAGATCTACGGCGGAGTCAACGGCTTCTGGGACTACGGCCCCCTCGGCGCCCAACTCAAAAAAAACCTCCGCGACGCGTGGTGGAACGATGTCGTCATGATGGGATGCAACGGACAAGACGGCCCCAACGGCCAACCCGTCGAGATCGTCCCCGTCGACACCTCCATCATCCAGAATCCAAAAGTCTGGGAAGCTTCAGGCCATGTCGGCGGATTCAACGACCCGATGGTCGATTGCAAAGAATGCAAATCTCGTTTCAGAGCTGACCATATTTGGGTACTTGTTTTTGTTAAATGGCCTGAATGGATTGCACATTTTCAAAAAACTCAAGCTTGGGATGCCTTCGAGGGTGAAGCTTCAAAAGCACGAATGAAACAAATTTTTTCTAGTAAGAATCTTTCACTTGAGGAAAGACGAGAACTCAATCAAATACTCGCTGCCAATGAAGCACTCAAGCCACCGAGCCCATCGGAGTTTAAGGTCTCGGTTATTGCCAACAATCGTGAAGAGGCAGTAGAGATTGCAGAGAACTCACTTCCAAAGAAAATTCAAAAAAGACTAGAACGTGATGGATTCCAGCTAAACATTGAGTATCAGCTTGATGATCAGATGCTTGATGATGGTCAGAATCCATGCCCGGCGTGTGCTGCACAGAATTCACTTACCAAACCCCGCGCGTTCAACCTCATGTTTAAGACCGTCCTCGGCGCGACCGGGAACATGGACGACAACGCCGCGTACCTCCGCCCGGAAACCGCCCAAGGCATCTTCGTCAACTTTAAGAATGTCGTGGACACCACCCGTGTGTCCCTCCCCTTCGGGATCGCACAAACAGGCAAAGCGTTCCGCAACGAGGTCACCCCGCGCAACTTTACCTTCCGATCGCGTGAGTTCGAGCAGATGGAAATCGAGTTCTTCTGTCACCCAGACGATTCCAAAGACTGGTACACCTTCTGGCGCGACTGGCGCATGCAGTGGTGGAAAGACCTCGGCCTTGAAGGCGAGAACCTCATCCTCCGTGAACACGACTCCGACGAACTCGCCCACTACGCGAAAGAAGGCGCGGGAACCGCGGACATCGAATACAAGTTCCCGTTCACCGCGCCTGGATACGGCGAACTCGAAGGCATCGCCGACCGAACAAATTTTGACCTCTCGCAACACGCCGAGCACTCAAAGACCAAACTCGAATACTTCGACAACACCCGAGGCGAACTCGCCAAAAACGGTCAACCCAAGGGCGAACGCTACCTCCCCCATGTCATCGAACCCTCCGCAGGTTTGGACCGAGGCGTCCTCGCGATCCTCTGCGAAGCGTTCACCCCAGACCCCGACCGCGCGTCGGGGGTCTACATGAAGTTTCACCCCCGACTCGCGCCGATCAAAGCCGCCGTCTTCCCGCTCGTCAAGAAAGACGGCATGCCCGAGATCGCGCAACCACTCTACAAAGAACTCCGCAAACGATTCGGTCATCTCGGAACCATCGAGTACGACGAAAAGCAATCGATTGGGAAGCGTTACGCCCGCATGGACGAAGCCGGGTGCCCGTTCTGCTTCACGATCGATTCGGACACACTCGAAGACCAGACCGTGACCGTCCGTCATCGCGACACGCTCGATCAGGAGCGCATCGCGATCGATCAGGTCGCGGACTACCTCGCCGAGAAACTTGGTCTGTAAGCGCAGCAGTCTCCCGGCCCGATCCTGTCAGGTGAAAATTTCTTCAATTTCCACTCCCGAATCCGGGATTTGAGTCCAATTGACGAAACCTACCGTCCCTGATCCCCATAAAACTCACCGCACAGTCTCCGTTCTCAATCTCATCGCAGGGGTCATCTCCATGGGTTTCGGCAAAGTCATCGGTATCACAGTCGTCGGTGTAGGCATCATCGCAGCCGTCGGCCTTATGGTCGTCAAATCTCCGATCGGGAAGCAGTTCACCGAAGGACGCAACCAACAAGACGACTCCCTCGCCGTCATCATGGAGCCCGTCACCTTCGGGGATCTCGAACGCACCGTCTCCGCACCTGGATCGATCGAGCCCAGAAAGCTGATCAACATCTCCTCACAGGTCTCCGCAAAGGTCCTCGCCCTCCCCTTCGAAGAAGGTGAGTTCGTCAACGAAGGGGATGTCGTCATTCGACTCGATCCCCAGAACCTCATCGCGATCCTCGACAGCTCCAAAGCGGGACTCAAGCAACAACAAGCATCGCTCCTGGGCGCCGAAGCATCACTCATCAACGCACGCGTCCAGTACGAACGCCTCCAATCCCTCCAAGAAACCGGGGACGCGACCCAAGCCGAGCTCGACAGCGCCGAAGCCGCATACCTCAACGCCCAATCCAGCAAAGCCGTGATCGAAGCCTCGATCGAGCAAGCCGAAGCACGCATCGAGCAAGCCGAGAAAGACCTTGAGAACACCGTCATCTCCTCCCCAATCGACGGCGTCATCACTTCGCTCAACACAGAAGTCGGTGAAACCGTCATCGTCGGCACCACCAACAACCCCGGATCCATCATCATGGAGATCGCGGACTTGTCGGAGATGCTCCTCAAAGCAGCCGTCGACGAAGCGAACATCTCACCAGTCGAGGTGGGTCAAGAAGCCAAGATCTTCATCAACGCGTACACCGACCGTGAATACCAGGGGAACATCCAACGCATCGGCCTCAAACGACAGGTCGCCAGCGATGGCACCGGGACCTTCGAGGTCGAGATCCTCATGAACCTCTCCGAAGGAGAAACCCTCTACTCCGGACTCTCCGCATCCACCGACATCATCGTTGAGCACTTCTACGACGCGATGATCGTCCCCTCCCAAGCCGTGGTCGACCGCCGTATCGAAGAACTCCCCGAAGATGTCCGCGAGGGCAACGACCTCATCGATCTCAACAAAACCTTCACCCGCATCGTCTATGTCGTCAAGGACGGCAAAACCGTCGCGACCCCGGTCACCGTCGGCCCATCAGATCTCACCCAGACCGTCATCACCGAAGGACTCTCCAAAGACGACATCATCGTCACAGGACCATTCCGTCTGCTCGTCGATCTCAAGCACGACCGAGCCGTCCGCGATCAGAACGCAGACACAGAGTCCGAATCAACAGACACGACCGATGAATCCGCTGACGACGACCAGACCGAATCCGATCAAAACGAAGAAGCTGAAGCAGTTCAATCCGAGGACGACCAATCAAGCGATGACGATCAGGAGTCTCCATAAGCATGACACCCGATCCGTCCAGCCAATCCTCCACGCGCCCAACGATCCAGATCAAAGGACTCAAAAAGTACTTCCGGGTCGGTGACGAACGCGTCCGCGCCCTCGACGGCGTGGACATCTCCATCTACCCAAACGAGTTCGTCGCGATCATGGGCGCCTCCGGATCAGGCAAATCCACCCTCATGAACATCCTCGGCTGTCTCGACAAACCCACCGCCGGACAGTACATCCTCAACGGATACCCAACCCACAAAATGGGGATGGGCAAACTCGCGCAGGTCCGCAACTCCGAGATCGGATTCATCTTCCAGTCCTACGAACTCCTCTCACGATCCACCTCGCTCAAGAATGTCATGCTCCCGATGCTCTACTCCAAGAAACACCTCTTTACCGCCAAGAAACGCGCCAAGCAGAAACTCGACATCGTCGGGCTCTCCGACCGCATGACCCACCGACCCAACCAACTCTCCGGCGGACAGCGCCAGCGCGTCGCGATCGCCCGCGCGCTCGTCAACGAACCATCGATCCTGCTCGCCGACGAACCGACCGGGAACCTCGATTCCAAAACAACCGTCGAGATCATCGCGCTCTTTAAAGAACTCCACGAATCGGGACAGACCATCGTCATCGTCACCCACGAAGAAGATGTCGCCGGACACGCCGACCGGATCATCCGTCTCCGCGACGGCCGCGTGATCTCCGACTACCCCTCCGCCGAGGACCCCATCCACCTCGACTGGGTCGAACGCATGGCCTCAGGACGCGCCGCGATTACCGACGCCGAGCTCGCGATCAACGCCGAAGCCGACGCCAAACTCAAAGCCGCACGCCTCGAAGAACAGAAGAACACCCGCTCCTTCTTCTCACGCCGAAAGAATGTCGTCGTCCCAACCAAGAGTGAGTCCGACCAATGATCAAGCTCCTCCTCTCCCCGATCGTCTTCGTGCTCCGCCTGCTCTGGCAAACCGTCTTCCTCGCGATCGGTCAGGTCTGGGCAAACAAGATCCGCGCCATCCTCACCGCGCTCGGCATCATCATCGGTGTTCTCGGCGTGACCGTCGTCGCGGCTGGTCTCGACGGCATGCAGGGATATGTCCTCAATCAGTTCGAAGACATCGGCGCCAAAAAGATGTGGCTCTGGGGAGATGTCCCGGACGACAAACGCTCCGTGATGAGCTGGACCGATGTGAAGGTCACCACCTACGAAGCGCGACTCATCCTTGAGCACGCCGAGACCATCGAAACCCTCACCCCCGGATGCCGAGCAAGCTGGAGCGTCGCCAACGGCAAGAAACTCTCCCAAGGCGTCCGCGTCACCGGGATCTGGCCCGCATGGCACGAGATCGAAAACCGCCAAGTCATCTTCGGCCGACCCTTCTCCAGAATCGACGACAGCGAGAACCGCCAGGTCTGTCTCATCAACGAGCAAGGCATCGAAGAACTCGACCTCGATACCGACCCCACCGGAGACTACATCCTCATCAACGGCCGACGCTTCCTCATCATCGGCGTCGTCGAGACCAAAGAACTCAGCCCGATGATGGGCGGAGGACAATCCCGCACAGAAATCTACATCCCCTTCTCCACACACAAAATGATGAACCCCTACACCTGGACCGACCTCACGCTCCAGATGTACGACCCAGACAAATCCGACGATGCGAGAGAAGAAATCCGCTTCATCCTCCGTAACCACCGGAAACTCAATCCAGACGACGAAGACACCTTCGACATGTTCGTCATCCAGAGCGCCATTGAAGACTTCAACAATGTCGCCCGCGTCATCGGGTTCGTGATGGGAGGCGTCGTCGCCGTCTCATTACTCGTCGGCGGTATCGGGATCATGAACATCATGCTCGTCTCCGTCTCCGAGCGCACCCGCGAGATTGGACTCCGCAAAGCGATGGGCGCCAAGCCACCCGTCGTCCTCCTCCAGTTCCTCGTCGAAGCCGTCGTCCTCTGCGTCGTCGGCGGACTCGTCGGACTCTTCATCGGAAATGTCCTCGTCACCGGGGTCCAGTTCGTCCCGAACTTCCCGCTCGAGTCCATCGCGATCCCGAGATGGGCCGTGGTCCTCTCGCTCGGATTCTCCGCCGCCGTCGGCATCATCTTCGGCATGTTCCCAGCGATCAAAGCGTCCATGCTCAACCCCATCGACGCGCTCCGTCACGAATAAACCACATCACACCGTCCATTCCCACGCACAGACACGAACATCACAATGACCACACACACACCCAAGCCATCAGTCCGCTCGCTCCTCCTCGCCGCGACATGCACGGCTACCGCATCCCTCACGCTCCTCTCCGGATGCACCTCCAACCCCTTCTCCAAGAGCCCCTTCGACACCACCGCCGTCGCGAGCAAAGACCGACTCCACAAGATCGATGTCTTCCAGCTCGAGCGCGCCCCCGAGGACGCGAGCACCGACACCAAACAGCAACTCGAAGAAGCACAGACAGATTACGCGAATGTCGAGCAGCTCGAACTCTCGCTCAGTGACGCACGCACCGCCGCACTCGCCAACAACCTGGGTCTCTCCGCAACACTCATCGCTCCCGAGATCGCTGCACAGCGCGTCAATCAGGAACTCGCCGCGTTCGAATCCGCGTTCACCCTCAGCGCGAGCTGGAACGAGACCGACGCTCCCACCGCGACCGCGCTCGTCGGATCTCAGTCACGCAACCAATCCATCACCCCCGGCGTCCGCATCCCGCTCATGACCGGAGGAGAGATCAATGTCTCCGCGCCGATCAACCGCAACGCAACCAACAACGCGTTCGCGACCCTCAACCCCGCGTGGACCTCCGATCTCCAGGTCTCGCTCTCCCACAACCTCCTCCGCAACGCCGGACGCCGCGCGACCACGCACGCGCTCAGGCTCGCGGACTTCGACCGACAAACCTCGCTCGCGCAGACCAAGCTCGAAGTCATCCGTGTGCTCGCGGATGTCGATCGCGCCTACTGGCGCCTATACGCCGCGACCAAGGCGCTCGAGGTCGTCGAGCAGCAGTACACCGTCGCCCAGTCCCAGCTCGAGACCGCTCAGCGCAAACGCAAAGCCGGGACGGGGACCGAGGTTGATATCGTCCGCGCCCAGTCTGGAGCCGCGGACCGGATCGAAGCAATCATCCGCGCCCAGAACGATGTCAGAATCCAGCAGCGTGCGCTCAAGCAGCTCATCAACATGCCGGGACTGACCGTCGATACCGAGACCCGGATCATCACCGAATCCGCGCCCGATCCCGTTGAGTACCTCTACAACCTCGAGTCCCTCACCCAAGCCGCCGTCGCGAATCGGATGGAGATGCTCGAGCTCGAGATCCAGCTCGCGCGACAAGCGGCGCAGATCGGATTCGCGGAAAACCAGAAACTCCCCCTCCTCGCGCTCAACTACACCTACCGAGTCAATGGTCTCGCAGGATCACTCGGGAACTCCGTCGATATGCTCGCCCAGAACGAGTTCGAGGATTGGTCCGTCGGACTCAACGCCGAGTTCCCGCTCGGCAACGAAGCCGCGAAAGCCTCCCTCGCTCAAGCGATCCTCGCAAGACTCCAGACCATGGCGTCTCGCGAAGCCCGCGAGCAGGTCATCACCACCGAGATCCACAACGCCGTCGACAATCTCCAAAGCACCTGGCACCGCATCCTCGCGTCCCAAGACTCCGTCCTCCTCAACGCTCGTCTCCTCGAAGCCGAGCAGCGTCAGTTCGATGTGGGACGCTCCACCTCCACCATCGTCCTCGACGCCGACGCGAATCTCGCCAACGCCCGTTTGTCCGAGATCCGCGCCATCGTGGACTACCAGATCGCCCAGATCGACCTCGCCGTCGCATCGGGAACCCTGCTGGGACAAGCCAAGGTCGAGTGGGAATCCGACCCCCACCTGCTGGGAGACAAATCCCGCGCCAAAGCCAAAGAAGGCGTCACCCCCTACCACCCAGCGTCGGGAATCTGGACCGCGCCGTAACCTCGCGCAATCAACAACCGACAACCCCGACCACATCAACAAGTTTTTGTGCGATCTTGCGCGCCCAGAAACCAATCGCTCAATCGGACCCAACGAATCACCGATCACTCAGAGCATGGAGCACCCCAAGACCAACCCGATCCAGACCGCGAGCGATCCAGCCGCCGGGACCAACGAGATCAAGCCCGCTCCTCAACACCAAGCAGACCAAGATCCGATCGGGTCAATCCTCCCAACCGCGAGCGCGAATCAACTCCTGAGCCTGATCGCTCAGGGGGAGGACGCCTCGGACCTCAACACCCTCATCAACAACGCCGCGTAATCGACCCACCCGCGGCCCCAATCCTGTCCTTCTCAAAGCAAGAGCCGCGAACCCACCAGAGTCCGCGGCTCTTTCTTATTCAAAATCAATCAACCAATCCCAAGCAGATCAGTTGCATCCACCCGCATACGCGGTGAGAAACGCGGAGATATCGAAGAAATCAAACGCGCCGTCCCCGCTCAGATCCGCTTGCGGGTGCTGCTCGACAAACGCTCCAAGATACGCCGAAACATCAAAGAAATCGAGCGATCCGCTCGGAGCAAAGTCCGCAACACACGGACGAGCCGTGATCGTGTATCGCCCAGGAGCCACCGCAACGAGTGTCTCCGTCGAGCCATCCGCCCATGTGATCGTCAGATCCGCGGCCGTCTCTGAACCGATCCCGAAGTGAACGGAAAGCTCAGACTGCGCCAGGTAGTTCGAACCCCCGGCCATGTACCGGATCTGGGTCATCCCCCCCGAAACCAACTCAACATGCGTCCCGAACCCGTCCGGCGCCAACCCCGCAACACCCGAAGTATCAAACTCGAGCGTGATCGAAGCGCCGCCGACCGTGTCGTTGCGCAAACACACCATCGATTGACGATTGTTGAAGATCAGCACATCCTGATCCCCATCGTTCTCAAGATCAACATTCAGGAGCCCGCGCCCCTGACCAACATCGCTGATCCCGCTGACCGCAGCGGATTCGGTGAAGGTCCCGTCCCCGTCGTTGAGGAACAGCACTGTCGGATCCATCTCGAAGCTGCCGGTAAACCCGTTGGTCGCGATCAGATCGAGCCAACCATCCTGATCAAAGTCGATCGCGGTCGTCCCCCAGCCCCAGTACCCATGAAGCGTCCCGCTCTCATCGGAGACTTCCTCGAACACATGATCCACTCCCGTCGCGCGGTAGAACATATTCCCCGACCCGCTCGTCTGATCCGCATTGATCCGGCTCGTCACATACCAATCCATCAATCCATCGTTGTTGAGGTCACCAAAGGTGTTCCCCATCCCGTTGGAATCCAGACCCGTCCCCGAGCTCACCGTTTGATCTGTGAAAGTCCCATCCCCGTTATTGACGAGATAGCGCGAGGTAAAGAAGTCCGCGACCCAGAGGATCTCTGGATACCGATCGCCGTCCATATCCACGAACTGGGGCGCGAATCCGCGCACCACTCCCATGTCAGTGTCGATCGCCGCGAGCGTCACATCGGTGAAGGTCCCGTCCCCGTTGTTCTGATACAACCGGTTCCCGCCGAGCCAACCCGCGACCGCGAGGTCCAGGTCCCCGTCAAGGTCATAGTCACCGAACGCCGACGAGAACGCATCGCCGTTATTCGGGTTGTTCGTCGCGAGCCCCGCGAAAGTCGTCACATCTGTGAATGTCCCATCCCCATTATTCTGGTACAACCGGTTCTGACCCGGGAGCATCCCAGTCGCGACCGTCCCTGTCGAGGTGACAAAGAGGTCCAGATCCCCGTCGTTGTCATAATCAGCGACCGATGCGCCAGAACCACGATGCGAGCGAGCGACCCCCGCCGCGGCTCCGCCTTCAGTGAAGTTCCCGTTCCCGTCGTTCCAGTACAGCAAATCGATCCCCGTCGATCCACCGATCACGAACAGATCCTGATCCCCGTCCCGATCAAAGTCACCCACAGCTCCCCCGCCGTGCATGAACTCCATATCCGGACCATTCGACACCGTTGAGTGCGTGTGTGAGAGCCCGACCGCACCGGTCTGCTCGACAAAGGTCACCGGCCCGGCTTCAGCGATCCCCACGCCCAAACCCGCAACCAACACACACGCCAGTGCAGTCCCACAAACACGCTCATTCTTCATCGTGATCTCTCCTCCACAATATGACCGGCACATGCTCATGTGCTCGGCATTGAGTCCATCGAGTCTATCCGAAAATCACCCAATTTCATACACTTTTTCATCGATTCCCGCCCCAATTCAACCCAGGACCCCCGCACGGTCCGATTTCATCTCCATCCGCTCCCGATCCACCAAAAAACCCACGAGCGATCGTGGGTTTGGGGAGAACCATATCAGTCATCCAGATCAGACGCGCCTCAGCCGCTCGCGATTGGATTCCCTTCCAGCGCCTCATGGATCGTCGCGATCAGCGTCCCAGTATCAAACGGCTTCTGGATCACCACCGCGTTGGTCAGCCCTCCAGTCTCACGCTCGACCCGGCACATGTCGTGCCCTGTGATAAAGATCACAGGCACATCCGCAATCTCATCGATCGCCCGGATTCGTTGGAGCACACTCACCCCTGACCCCGCAGGCATCGCGATATCCAGGATCAACAGATCCGGATGCTCCCGCCGAGCGATCGCGAGCGCTTGGTACCCATCCTGTGTGGTAAACACTTCAAAGCCCAGACTCTCGAGCCGACACTCCATCGCCTGAAGCAGCGCCGTGTCATCATCCGCGATCAGAATCGTTGCAGTACTCATGCTTGCCCTCTCCCGTTCATCCCAACGAACCATCATCAACACACGACGCGGACAAGCCAATCGCGATCTCGATCTCGTCAATCAACGAATCGATCTCAAACGGCTTCCTGACCAGGAACACCTGTCCGTATTCTTGTAACTCCTCCGAGTACGAAGACTCGAACCCGGTCATCACAACCACCGGGAGTTCACTCGACGAGCGGATGCCGCGGATCAAAGAAAGGCCATCTCCCGATGGCATGTTCAGATCCGTCAGGACGACATCGAACCAGTCATCCTGAAACAAAGAGATCCCCTGTGATCCGCTGCTCGCAGTCGTGCAGTCGAAGCCCGCATCGCTCAGCCTGATGGACAGAGCCTCAACCAATCCCTCATCATTATCAACAATCAATACTCGGCGTGGTAACTCGCTCATGCTCGGCACTCCTCTCGTGACCCGCGATCAATCAACTCCTCGATCGCATCCAGAACAACACTCGACTCATACGGCTTGGAGATAAACCGATCCCCCCCCGCGGCCTCAGCCCTTAGTACAGCTTCATCCTGAACATTGGCTGACAGAAAGATGATCGGGCTCTGAGCGAGCCTCGGCATCCGACGGATCCGTGTACAGGTTTCGTACCCATCGATATCAGGCAGCCGGATATCAAGCAGAATCAAGTCCGGCTCATAGAGCGCCGCTGCCTCGATTCCCGCGAGCCCGTTGATCGCGTGATACACCTCGTACCCGACCGATTCCAACCTCGTCATCAACGCCGCGGTAATCCGTGGCTCGTCATCAACTATCAACACTGATCGAGGCATACGAAGACCCTCCCTGGATAGGACTCTCAAGAAGTCCAAGCACATACGGCTCTGCACGCTTCGGGTCCCAAGACCCACACACCTTCATGACAAGCGATGATCTTGGATCATCACTCTGACGCTGTGCATTCAGATCCGCTTCAGATAAACGATTCACCCACGCCTCGACATCTTCCGAGTACCCCATCAAGTAGACCTGATCGATCTCCTCAGAGACAAACACCAAGTCCATCGGATAACTCAGCCGCTTCAGATCGTTGACCAGCTCGTCGCTCCCTACCTCGCGATGCTTCCGCTCGACCGCGATCACCGTAACCAGCGGGTCCTCTGATCTCTTGAAGCTGTGCTCGAGATATTCATGCACAACACTCTCGTTGCTCGCATTCGGAACGGTAAACGAGAAAGTGCTCCCCTCACCAAGCTCGCTGACGATATCGACCGAGCCGAGATTGATCGCGACCATCTCTTTCACAATGTTGAGCCCCAGACCAAAGCCAGAAGCGAGCCGTCGCTCGTTCGCCCCGCCCTGGTTGAATCGGTTAAACAAATCCTTGACCGAGTCCTGCGCCAATCCAGCGCCATAGTCCTGCACCGAAATCCGGACCGAGTGCTCATTGTTCACGCTTGCACAGACCCGAACCTCTGACCCCTTATCCGAGAACTTGATCGCGTTGACCACGAGATTGATCAGCGAGCGCTGCATTTTGTCCGCATCCACAAAGACCTCTGGGAGATCATCATCAATCTCGATGCTAAGCGTGATCGAGTTTGAAGCCGCGCGGGATTGGAGCATGGGACGCACTGTATCGATCACACGACCAACTTCAGATGATCGACGATCTACGCGGATCGAGTTTGATCGCAATCGGCTGCTATTGAGAAAGTCATCGATCAACCCCGCTAGATCACCCGCCGAACCTGTAATGTGATTCAGGAACTCGAGCTGCTTCGGAGTCACCTCCCCACCCAACCCGTCCACGATGATCGATGCGAACTCTTTGATCACCGCCAGAGGCGTGCGGAACTCATGCGCCACATCCTCAACAAAGCGATGCGCCGATTCAGTGAGTTCAGTCAGCTTCCGGTTCTTGGAGTTCAGATCCTTGTTCGCGGCTTTGAGCTGCCGAGAGAGTTCCTGGTTGAGACTCTCAAGCCGATATTTCCTCAGCGATTCCTTGATCGATCGCTCAAGTATCGAAGGCTTCTTGAACACCTCCGATTTCAGCACATAGTCAGCGGCCCCGGCGCGGAACGCCTGCACCGCGATCTTCTCATCACCCGACGAAGTCACCAACAAGACCGGACCAGCCCCCGCGTTGACAAAGTCCGACAGCCATTCGACGCCGGTACTCTCCTGAAGCTGATAATCCATCAGGATGACCTGATTCGGGAGATCACTGAGATTCACCAAAGCTTCCGCAGGATTCTCGTACGCGATCGTCCTCGCCTTGACCTGATCTGTTGAGAGGGTGCTCTCAATCAACTGCGTCATCAAAGCAAGATGATCCTCGTTGTCATCGATGACGATGACGGTGAGATCTTGCCTTTGATGTGCTGAACACATGAGAAACTCCCGCAAGCAGCTGAAGAATGGTCAGCGAAGCGTGCCGACTGACCATCTCTCCATCGATCTCATCGGATACAGCATCAAGCAATGCATGCAGACTCTTTGTACATGGGTAAAATTTGGGGAAAACCATTGGACACAGACATGTGTCTTGGACACATAACCCCTAAGTTCAGGGGATCTACCCAACCTCCTGTGGGGATCGGATTCTCAATCACACAAATATGGTTCAGAAGCGCCCTTCTGCTGCAATCACGCCACCAATATCGTAAAATGTTCATTCCATTGATAAATAGGCCCGATTATCACATCCGGGACTACACATGATCCGCCCCTCCAGGTCCGGAGTACACCTTGAATGAGTGACCTCAAGAACAATCATCACCCCACCCGATTTCTCATCGTTGAAGACGATGACGATCACGCTGAACTCATCAAACTCTCAATGGAACTCAGCGGCGGAAACAGCGTGTTCGACCGCGTCAGCGATGGCGCCGAAGCACTCGAATTCCTCAAGCAACACGGCGTCCACAAAGACAGCCCACTCCCGGATGTCATCCTCCTTGATCTCAATATGCCCAAAGTCAACGGGCACCAAGTGATCGAGTCCGTCAAAGCAGACAACAAACTCAAACTGATCCCCATCGTGGTCATGACCACCTCCAACGCTCAGCAAGACCGCATCCGCGCTTACGAATCCGCAGTCAACGGCTATGTCATCAAGCCGGTCAACTTCGACCAGTTCAAAGAACTCGTCTGCGACCTCGAAAAATTCTGGTCCGAGTGGAATCAACCACCCTACGACAAATCCGCATAAAAACGAAAGCCCCGTCAGTTCCGGCGGGGACACTACCGGAACGACGGGACTTCTCTCCCCACGATAGGCCGCATCGCGCCCAAACGCGATGCGCACCACTCTCCACTCCCTATCGACGACGACGCGACACTACGAGCCCGCCCATCCCCAGCAGCGCGATCGTTCCAGGAGTCGGGACAACCGTCATCGCGGTAATCAACGATCCCCCGCCGATCTCACCCAGAGCCGTCGCTTCACCGGTCATCAGATCGATGCGCCAGAAGGTCGAACTCGAGAAATCATCACTCACCACACTCGCGTACGCGATCCCGGTCGCGCCCGAGATGTCAAAGCTCAGCGTGTCGTTCAGATCCACACCGATGCTCCCAACAGTCATCAGCGTCCCCGCGCTGTTCGCTTGGGTCACGAGCACATCAAGACCGGTATCAATCCCGTACAACTGAGTCGAGGTCGCGCCGAAGAAACTGTTGGTATACGCGGATCCCACAATGTTCGGATCCATCCCCTCGTTCACATCGCCGGCACCGAAGAACAAATCGGTGACCATCGTTGCAGTCCCGTCATTGGGATTCAGCACAAGGTTCTGATTCGCGTCGCTCACCACTCGGATCCGATCAATCGTCGGATTGAAATCAAACCCAAAGCTCGAACCATTGGTCGGTGGAGCAAATGGTCCAGCACCAACCTGACTTGCAACACCGGTCGATGCGTTGATCGTGTACATGTTGTTAAAGCTACCCAGCGCGAAGATCTCGCCCGTCGCAGGCCGGATATCAATGCCGCGGACCTGCTCGTTGCTCGCGAGTCCCGAGATCGCAACGCCACTCAGGATATTCGTTGAATCGCCCGAATCGAATGATACCAGTGTCTGGGTATCCGTCACGCCGTACACAAGCTCCGCTTGTGTTGCTGCGGCACACGCCGCGAGACCAGCGATCATCGTGATGGTGGACTTCTTTGTATTCATAGTGTTCATGTCTCATGTCTCCAGTATGAGTTGGATTAGCAGGCAGGGAATCCGTGCCTGTGTGCAGAGAACCCCGTCCGCTGACTGCGGATCGTTGAGTTGCTCGTCTGCAGAGCTTTCGGACCCGAGCCTCGAGGTGTTTTTGTGAGTTTTGATTTTCTTGAATCTGATCTGTGATACAATCCGAACCTCAGACCACGCTACCGACACCGATCCAATCCGGAGCATCCCGTGAACTCAATCCTCCAACGCATCTCAGTAGGCGACGAATCCGCCGCAGACGAATGCGTTGCGGAATACGGCGGCATGATCTGGAGACTCGCGAAACGCTACCTCAACCGCGCCGATTCTGAAATCGATGACGCGGTGCAAGAAGTCTTTGTTGAGATCTGGATCCACGCCGACCGCTACGATCCATCCAAAGGAACCGAAGCCGCGTTCGTTGCGACACTCGCCCACCGACGGATTATTGATCGCCAACGCAAAATCAGCACCCGCCGCGCACACGAACGAGCTTCAGTGACCGATCACAACCCATCATCACACGACCCAGATCTTCCCTCCCTGTCTCAGTCAGGATCGGATCACGCGCACCTCTATCGCAAAGAACTCTCCGAGGGATTCTCGGCGCTCCCCGAATCTGAGCGTTCCGCGCTCTGGATGTCGGTCTACAAAGGACTCAGCCACCGCGAGATCAGCCAGATCACCGAGGCACCAGTCGGGACCGTCAAATCCCGGATCCGCAGAGCGATGCTCAGACTGACCGCAACCCTGAAGGGCAACTCATCCGAGCAACTCACCGAAGGGAGCACACCATGAGTGCCACCCATAACCACAACGAGTATCCGGATCGTCTCCTCGAGCTCCTCGCCGCTCAGCAGCTCGGAGACCTAACGCACGAAGAGCACGAAGAACTCACCACGATCGCCGCGCAGCACGACACCCTGCCGGAAGTGCTCGCCGAGAATCTGCAGGGCGAACTCCTCGTCATGCTCGACCAGAACTCCCAAGATCAAGAGGATCTCCCGCAGCACCTCGCGCAGTCCCTCAAGCAGAGCGGACGCGTCGCGATCGCTGCACGCTCTGGTCGGACCGCTCCGATCGCGTCCATCGGTCCTTCCAAGCAATCATCTGCGCCTCGATACTGGATCACCGGAGCCGCCGCCGCGATCGCGATCGGCGCTTCGATCCTCGCGATCACCGCGTACTCCTCGAAGAACCAAGCACAGATCCAGCACACACAAGAACTCGCGGCCCTCGAGCAACGCATCGAGAGCAACAACGAGCTCCTCGAAGCGAGCCGACTCGCCGCAGCGCAAGCGCAGCAATCAATCCAAGAACTCGAACAACAAAACCAACTCCAAGCCGAGCAGGTCGCACAGCTTGAGAGTACACGCCTCGATCTCGCGTCCCAGCTCGCCGATGCGACCTCATCGCTCAACGACGCACGCGATCGCATCGCCGTCTACGAAACCCCGCTCGACCCGGCACAACTCGCCGAGAACCGCCGACAACTCCTGACTGTCCCCGACGCGATCCAAGTCGCTTGGCAACCCTTCGATCTCCCCGACGCTCCGGCCGAGCAACAAAATGTCCGAGGCGATGTCGTCTGGTCCGACGAACTCCAAGAAGGATACATCCGCTTCGTGGGTCTCAAACCGAACGATCCGAATGTCGAGCAGTACCAAGTCTGGGTCATCGATGAGCGAGGACTCGAACAAAAAGTCAGCGGCGGCGTCTTCAACGCCAACGCCGACGGCGAGATCATCGTCGAGATCGTCCCGGGAATCGATGTCGGACGCGTCGGACTTTTCGCGATCACCATCGAAGATCCAGGAGGAACCTGGGTCCCTGATCTCTCGCGTCGCGTCGTGGTCGCTCCAAGAGACGGCTAACCCCCGCAAGAACCTGTAACCACACCAATGCTCCGCAAATCACTGCGGGGCATTTTTCATCTGGACGAAAAACACCCACCAACGCAGATACGAAAGCTTCATATCTGCGTGTCTGTGTAGACCCGCCATCCAGATCGTGCACAACCCATGTATCCGGTCGCCGCAACACACCGCGGCCGCGATATCGTGCGCGCCCAACCCAAAGGAACACCTATGAACCGCAACACACTCAAACTCGCCGGAGCAACCGCACTGCTCATCTCAGCAGGGTCACTGCTCACACTCACCAGTTCACCAGCTCAAGCGTCCAGCCACAGCGACGCGCCACTGATCAAGCAAGACCCCCAAACCAACCTCACCGATGTCTACGCGTTCATCGGAACCAAGTACGACGACGATTCCGTCGAAGTCCTCAACATCGTCGCAAGCGTCCGCCCATTCTCCGAACCAGGAGACGGGCTCATCTACGACCGATTCGCGCCAGACGCTCGATACTCGCTCCACATCACCAACCCAAGCACGGGCGAGACCATCACCCGCTACGACTTCCAGTTCTCACCAGTCGATGAAGGATACAAGAACACCGCCACCATCCTCTCCTACGGCCTGGGAACAGAAGTCGGACCGATCCAAACCATCGGCGACGCTCGACAAAACTACACCCAGACCTACGCCGTCACTACCAGCAACGACGATACCCTGATCACCGAAGCGATCGTCGCCCCACCAAATGTCGGTGGCAACACCACACCGCTCTATAACAACGAAGCCGGCGTCGCCCAGTCCGGAGCAGCGAACGCGAAAGAACTCGACGAATACACCAAGCAAGCGATCTACCACGGCCCAAACAACGAAACCTTCTTCGCAGGACCACGCGACGACAGCTTCTACTCCGACATCCCGGGGATCTTCGACCTCCTCAATGTCCGCATCCTCGATAACAACGGCACACTCGCCGACGGGCTCGGACAAGACGGCGAAGGCGTCGACGGATTCAAAGGATTCAATGTCCTCACCTTCGGTCTCCAGATCCCGCTCGATCAACTCCCGTCATTCGACTACAACGACGCGTTCTTCGGAACCCAGTCAGGAGTCGGCGTCTACGCGTCCGTCAGCCGTCAACAAACCACCATCCGCATGTCCGGAGATGACATCCAATCCACCGGTGAATGGGTCCAGGTCAACCGACTCGGGAACCCGCTCTTCAACGAAGCCCTCGTCCCGATCGCGGACAAAGACCGCTTCAATGCGCTGGTCCCGACGGATGATGCTCAGTTCTCTACCTACGCCGCCAACCCCGAACTCGCGGCTCTCATCAACTTTGTCTACTCCACCGAGTTCGAAACCACAGGACGAGCCGATCTTGAAGCCGTCTTCATCCCCGATGTCCTCCGCGTCGCGACCACCACCGGACCGGTCCCCCTCGCCGGACAGACCGGGTTCTCCCGCTTCGGATTCGTTGGAGGCGACATGACCGGAGGCGTCTCGAGTGGTTGGCCCAACGGCCGCCGGATGGGTGACGATGTCATCGACATCGCGCTCACCGCCGTCGCGTCCGGACCGAGCTACGAGACCATCACCGTCGTCGGCGACAACATCGCCGAGAACGACCTCGAGTTCCACATGGTCTTCCCATACGCCGCGACCCCGCACGCCGGGACCACCAACCGGAAGGATCCGAACCCGACCGACTTCGACATCGCCGATGTCAACAATGACGGCGAGATCGACTTCTACGACATCAGCGCATTCATCGAAGCCTTCAACAACGCAGGCAAGTAATCCTCCGCACCGGCTCTTCGCGAAAGCGACGCGCCGGTCTTTTATCAATCAGCACCCCAATCCCGGAGCCATCATGAGAACCCAAAGTCTCACCCTCGCGATCACCACACTCCTCGCAACACTGATCACCGCAACCAACGCCCACGAGTTCTGGATCCAGACCAGCCGCGTCAGCACCGCGCAGGGACCCAAGCTCGAGATCAAACTCATGCACGGCCATCGCTTCGATGGACACCCCCTGCTCACCGATGAGCCCCAGATCCACCGCTTCGAGATCGTCCATGCTCCCGACGACTCCACAGACATCCCGTACGCACACAGACAATCCGTCACCCACGCCGATGCGCACGACACCGGGATCATCGTCTACGAATCCAACCTGTACCGGAGCAACCTCAGCGCCGAGCGCTTCGAGGCATACCTCAAAGAAGAACACCTCGATCATGTCATCGCCGACCGCGCCCTGAAGAATGAAACCAATAAGGAAGGACGCGAGCTGTACGCACGATGCTCCAAATCCATCCTATCGCCCGAAGATCCATCCAAAACCTCTGCAAGCATCCACACGATCGACCACGCCGTGGGACTCCCGCTCGAGATCATCATCGAATCTATCCAGATCGCAGACAACCACACGAACTCAGCGGATGAACCAGACCCGATCCACCACACCGTCACCGCGCGGGTCCTGCACAACGGATCCCCCGCCGCGGATCTCCGCACCGTTGCAACCAGCAGCGCCGATCCCGACACACTCCTCGAACTCACGACGGATTCCGACGGGCGCATCGAGTTCCAAACCGATCTCTCGTCGGAGTGGATGATCACCACCCTGCATATCAAGCGGCTGACAGAAAGACAATCGGAGCAGACCGATGCCGACTGGATCAGTTACTGGTCATCGATCACATTCTGATGGACTCACTGATGAACTCAGTTCGACGCGATGGCTTTGCGGATCTCAGGAAGCTCGTCGATGAGCTCATCAAGACTCTTGGAGACATTCGCAAACAGCTCCTCGATGGAACCCTCATCGCACTCCCTCGCCGCGTCCTCAAGCAGTTTCGCGTGCGAAGCCAGTTCGTCCGCTCCAATATTTGAAGCCGCGCCCTTCAGCGAGTGCGCCTGCTTGCGGACCGAATCCAGATCGAGCTCTTTCAAACTCTCCTCGAACTGCTCACCCAAACCAACGCTCGTGCGCTCGAACTCATCGAGCACCATCGTCAGAATCTCGTGCTTCCCGGCACAGCGTTCAAGCGCCGATTCTAGATCCACAAGCTCGCGCTTGACCTCGACCTGTTCAAGCCCACCCTCATCCAGAACATGCTCCACATCGTTTGATGCTTGTGATTCTTCGCCACCGGTCACCGCTGGACGATAGTACTTCAGCAGCGTCGCAAAGAGCTTCTTCGCGTTGATCGGCTTGGTCAGGTAGTCATTCATCCCACAGTCAATACACTTCTCTCGATCGCCCTGGATCGCATTGGCGGTCAGCGCGATGATCGGGATATGACGCTCGTCCATCCGCATCTCTTCCTGCTTGCGGATCCATCGCGTCGCCTCGTACCCATCAAGCTCGGGCATCTCGCAGTCCATCAGGACCAAGTCGTACACATGCTCGTCCACCTTCGAGACCGCGTCCCCGCCGTTGTCCACAACATCGACCTCGATCTCCGCAGTCTTCAAGAGCTCCGTGATCACCATCTGATTCACCGCGTTGTCCTCAGCGACAAGCACACGCGCCCCTTTGAGATTCATCTTGTTGCTCATATCTCCCCCGCTGTCCAGATCAAGCTCAACGGTACCGTCATACATGTACTGCGCCAGAGCATCATGAAGCGTTGAGAGACGCACCGGTTTCTGTAAGCACGCCGCGATCGAGAGATTCTCCAGATCATTCGTGTCAGGGGTGTGATACATCGAGGTCAGCATCACCATCGTCGGCGCTTCGATCACCGCGTCAGACACAATCGCATCCGCGAGCTGCACCCCGTCCATCTCCGGCATTTGCATATCCAGAATCGCGAGCTTGTACGGATCATCCTCAGCCGCGTTATTGAGTGCCTCGAGCGCCTCCTGTCCGCTCGAGTACGCCTCGGGACGCATCCCCCAGTTCCGTAGCGCCTCCATGTAGATATCCAGGTTCACCTGGTTGTCATCCACGATCATTGTCCGCATGTTGTGGAGCACACCCCGGAACACCGGACGCTGCTCAATATGCTTGTCGCAGTATCCCGCGTCGAATGTGAACCAGAACTCCGACCCAACCTCGCGCTCCGGTGAGATCCCGATCTCCCCGCCCATCAGCTCAACGAAGCCCTTGCTGATTGCAAGACCCAGACCGGTCCCACCGAACCTCCGAGTGGTTGTCGCGTCAACCTGCGAGAATGATTTGAACAAACGATCACGCTGATCCATCGGGATCCCGATCCCAGTATCCGAAACCGCGGCACGGACTTTCCATGTCGTATCATCCTCCTGCTCCGCACTCAGATGGATGACCACATCACCCGATTCCGTAAACTTGATCGCGTTGTTGACTAGATTGATCAGCACCTGACGGATCCGGGTCGGATCGCCGAGAATAAACCTCGGGGTCGATGAATCGATCTTACAGATCAGTTCCACACCCTTCTTCGCGGCCTGCTGCGCCAGCATCTCGGTCACCGATTCGAACACATCGTGCAGATCCATCGCCGTCCGCTCAAGATCAACCTGACCCGCCTCGATCTTCGAGAAGTCCAGAATATCGTTGATCAGACTCAGCAATGAATCCGCAGAGCTCGTAGCCGTGCGGATCTGCCGGCTCTGTTTTTCAGTCGTCTTGGTCATCGACAGCAGTTCGAGCATCCCGATCACCCCATTGATCGGCGTCCGAATCTCGTGACTCATGTGCGCAAGGAACTGGCTCTTCGCTTGATTCGCGTTCTCCGCGATCTCCCGTGCCTTCTTCAGTTCCTTCTGATGCTGCTTCTCGACCTCTTCGCGCTCACTGATCGCGACCCGCATGAGCTCGTACGCGGAGTACACCGTTCCGATCTCATCATCCCGATCATCAACCAGACTGTGCGTGTAGTCCCCTTCGGAAATATGCCTGGTCACCTCAACGAGTCTCGTCAAGCGTTTCGTCCAGCCACCCACCACCACAAAGATGATCGGTGTTGCGATGACCATCACCCCAGCGACCGTGACCAATACCGCGGTCCACTGAGCGTTCTGCGATTGGATCAATCCGGAGTTGGAAACGCCGATCATCAGTGTACCGATCACCGACGAAACCTGCTCCGCGTCATCCCCCTGCATCCCATCGAAGAAATCCTCGTCACTGCTCTCGCTCGCAAGCGAAACAATTTCCTTGCTGAAGACCATCAACTGATCCGGATCATACGACCCCGTCCGGTACTCCTGAACAATCGCATCGTTCCCCGAGACAAGCGCGCTCTCATTCCCCTGTGAGTCATGGATCAGGATGAACTCAACATCCGGGATCAACTCGAAAAACTCTTTGGTCAAACGCTCGAGTTCCTGCGAATCCCCGACCGTCAAGGGCAACTCGATCGCGCTCGCAAGACCCGAACCCAGCCCATCAACCGACATCCGTTGATTCTGAACCAGGATCGAGTTGGTGCGGAGCACGCTAAAGACCGACGCGCAGAACATCGAGCAGATGATGAACACCGCAACGATCAGTGTCGCACGCGTGCGTAGCCCGAACGATCGGCCTTGCTTCGGAGTTGAGTTCATGGACATCCTCGATCTTCCTGGGTGCATGTATCTACTCAGACTCCTATCGGATCCACACAGCACCGACTTAACGCCTATCCCATTCATCCGCTATATGGGGGGTATACCGCATTTACGGGTTATGCCAACTCCTGCTTGATTATCGAGCCCCAGCGACCGACTACTCCTAGGCAGCGAAACACCAAACGGAGGACCCGCTGCCCGAGGATGCCACGATGCCCAATTCAACAATCCATCCAATTCAATGGACAACACTGCAGATCGCCGCCCCGCTGCTGCTCGTTACATCGCTCAACGCGTTCGAACCCGAGCACGCGGAGGATCAACCACCAGCAGAAACCACCGCTGAAAGCACATCCGAACAAAGCACAACCGACGACTTCACGCTTGATGACTCGCTTGATTTCGAACTCGACCTCGACGCAGCACCAGACTCAAGCGAGGACGACCTCCTCGAACTCGATGAATCACTCGACCTGCTCTTTGAAGACTTCGACATCGTCATCAGCGCCTCGCGCACCGAGCAATCCAGCAACATGACCCCTGTCCCCGTCAGTATCCTCAACGCCGACGACATCCGATACTCCGGCGTCCGAGAACTCCCAGAACTCTTCGCATACATCCCAGGAGTCGACGCCCTCAAACTCGACAAAAACCGCTGGGCTGTCGGCGTCCGAGGCCTCCACCAGACCTTCTCCGACCGAACACTCTTCCTCCTCAACGGACGGCACATCAGCAACCCCGTCCACGGCGGGGTGGACTTCCAACGAATCCCACTCTTCCTCGATGACATCAAGCAAATCGAAACCGTCCGAGGCCCGGGCGGCGCCGCATGGGGAGCCAACGCGTTCAACGGCGTCATCAACATCATCGAGAAAGACCCCAAAGAAACCACAGGCCTGCTCATCAGCCAACGCGTCGATGAGTTCGGGGATTCCAAAACAAACCTCCGATTCGGAGACTCCGATGGAAAGCTGTCCTGGAGATTCTCCGCACAGTACAACGACATCGAATCCACCGACACCACCCATGTCTTCACAGGAACCGCCGTCGCACCCGCGCGCCCCAAAGACTTCCTCAGAAGCCAACGCTACGACTTCGACGCCGTCTATGACATCGATGATTCCACCGCTTTCGACTTCGGTATCGGAGGCACCCACCTCGAACGAGGAGACTCCCCTTTCCTCGCCCTCCAGCTCGGACTCGATGAGCGCATCGATCTCATCCGCGCGCACGCAAAGCTCTCCAAAGAATACGACAGCGGCGCATCAAGCTACCTCCAGTGGTACGGCACCTACCAAGATGTCGACCGCCCGTCCATGTTTCGCTACAACTCATACGACAACAACATCGACGGCCAGTACTCCTTCAAACCCAATGACAAACACCACATCACCGTCGGTGGCACCGCTCGAACCATCTTCCTCAACATCAAGCAGAGCCAACCAACCGACGCGCTCCCCGCCGGGTACACCTCCGAGCATTGGCTCGGCGTCTTCGCAAGCGACAGCTGGTCCATCGATGATGAATGGACACTCGAATCCCAGATCCGACTCGATTGGTACTCCGAGACCAGTCTCGATTGGTCAGGACGCGTCGCACTCCTCCACGCGCTCGATGACTCGAAGGACCACATCCTCCGCATCGCCGCCGCCAAAGCGTTCCGCACACCCCAGACCGCACTCCGCGATCTTGATTCGCGCAGAATCCCGGTCGGTGGTGGCCTCTTCGGCGTCAACCTCATCCCCGCATTCGATATCGACAACGAACAGCTCTACTCGCTGGAACTCGGATACACCGCAAAGCTCGACGATGGTTTCTCCTTCAGAACCGATGCCTACGCACAGCACTATGACGACCTCACCGGCGCGATCGTGCTCCCGGAACCCGCCCCCGTCCTCGGCCGGAGCTTCTTCACCGTTGACAACATCGGGTCCGCCAGCGCTGTCGGTTCCGAAACCGAACTCAAATACCAAAACGAGAAATCCTCCGCGTCGATCTGGTACGCCTACAACGACTTTGATTTCGAAATCAAAAACCAGAACGCTCGCGCATTCCGCCCGGCTCGCCACAAAGTTGGCCTCACAGGACGCACCAAGATCTCCGACTGGCTCGTCCTCAACGCAAACTACCGCTACACC
>JAEPQP010000139.1 GCA_017640485.1 Phycisphaerales bacterium
CCGCTTAGTCTTCGCATGCGTACGCGACTTCATCCACCCACTCCCAGGCATGAAACTCCCCTTCGGACTCACCTGGCCCAACGGTGGCTCCGACGAGGTCTGGCCGTATGTCTCCAATGTCGCCGACCTCTACCTACTGATCGGGATCGGTCTCCTCTTGGTCTACACATGGAGACAGCCCAATCCTCAGTCCACTGAGAACAAGCAATCGGATTCAAATCCCAAATCACAACAGCCTGAATCCTGATCAAGACCCAGGGACTTCCCCGCCGCAGTTCTGCTCCACCGGGACAACGCACAAGAACTTCAAAGGCTCGTCCGTGCCCTCAGCTGCCGTGAACTCGTGCTCTTCATTCGCAGGGACAAAGACCACATCCCCTGCTTTGATGGGGTGCCGTGTGCCCTCGAGCAGCACATGACCGTTCCCCGAAACCACATACACCTCATGCTCATAATCATGCGCATGATGCGGCGTGTTCCCACCCGGCTCAACCTCGATCGAACGCAGCGCAAAGTGCGGCGCGTTGTCCTCGCGTCCCACCATCACCGAAATCGTCGCGCCCTGCACGCCGGGAAGATCAACCTTGCTCATTGGCGCCGTGTGGATGTTTCGAATCAAAGCCATCGCATACTCTCCAAGTAATCAACTATCCGTCGGGTCATCAACCCATCGATCAGATAATATACCCCATGAGCACACCAGCAGGAACCCCACACATCCAAGCATTCGCCCTCGGCGACTTCCAAACCAACTGCCACATCGTCACCGACGGCGACCCCACACCCAACAAACCCTGCTGGATCGTCGACTGCGGATACCAGCCCGAACCCCTCCTCGACGCTGTCCAGTCACAGGAACTCGTGGTTGAGAAGATCATCCTCACCCACGCCCACGCAGACCACATGGCCGGACTCACCGAAGCACGCTCCCGCTTCCCAGACGCCAAAATCCTCATCCACCCACTGGAAGAGTCTTGGCTCAACGACCCAGTCCTCAACCTCTCCGCAGCGCTCGGACTCCAGATCACAGGACCGACCCCCGACGCATACCTCAACGACGACGACACAATCACCCTCGAATCACTCGAGTTCCGCATCGCACACACCCCGGGTCACTCTCCCGGATCCGTCTCCCTTATCCACGAACGCTCCAACAACGCCCTCGTCGGAGACACCCTCTTCAATGGCTCCATCGGACGCACCGACTTCCCCGGATCCAGTTTCGAAGTCCTCGACAACTCCATCCGCACCAAGCTCTACACCCTGGACCCCGAAACCATCTGCTACCCAGGACACGGCCCAAAAACAAAGGTTGGCCACGAAGCCGTGACCAACCCATTCGTGCACATGTAAACAATACTCAGCTCGCAGAAGCTTCGAGCGATCCGAGTCCAACACAGCGACGCCAAGCGCTCATCTGTCCCAAGTGGAACATGTAGTGCGAGTGCAGCATAAACACGACCAATGCCGCAGGCGTGCCTGCGAAATCAACATGCCAGCCCTCACCCTCAAACGCCTTGTTGAGCGTCTCATCGTCGCACCCCGCGATCATCTCGATGACCGCCTCGTGTGCCTTCGTGAAGTAAGCAAGAATCTCATCCTTCGATGGATAGATATCCCCGTTCGGGTCATCCTGACACTCCACCCCGTGCTTAAACAGATCCTCCCAACCCTCAGGAGTCTCGATCGCCGATCCGTCCTTGCCCATCAGTTCAAAGATGAATCGTGGATAGATCGAGAGGTGCCCGTAGATAAACGCCGGGTGGTTGGTGTTGATCGCCTTCCCATCCGCCTGAGGCATTCTTGCAAACTGCTCGTCTGTCACGCCAGTCAGCAATCCCTGAGCGAGCTCAGCCGTGCGTGCAAGCGTGCGTGTGATGTTCTGTCCCTGTGTCGATGCGGTCGTGGTCATATCAATCTCCATAAGTGTCCCGAGCAAGTCCTGCACATACCCGGCGTGGTTTCAATCCCAATGACCAGCCGGGAAGTTTCTAACCAGTCGGTCAGCTACTAATATAGCGGCTATACACCGCCCTCGCAACCCCCACATCCACTGTCCCATCCACAATCGCCCGCCCATCCGCAAAGCAGGTCAGCTCGAACCGCTCACCGCCATGCTCGACCATCCCGCGGATCATGTAGTCCTTGACCTCAAAGTCCCCGCTCCCTTCCAGAGACGCCCCGAGCCGCCTCAGATCGATCATCTTCCCGCCACCCGCGATCTGCACCGCCTGCTGCCCGCACAGCGCCTGAGGCAATCCACGCTCCCCCTCCAGATACCCATATTCCCCCTTCCCGCAACACACACACTCAGCATCCTTCGCATCCCCAAGCTCCACTCGAGTCCGCACCCCTTCCCACAGATCAAAGCTCAGCATCGACCCCATCACCCTATCCCACTGCCCCATCAGCACCTTCATCGCTTCTGCAGCTTGATAGCTCCCGATGATCGAAGACACCGCCCCGATCACGCCCGCCGATTCGCAGGTTGGCTGCGTCCCCGCATCCGGCGCCTCAGGCACAATGCACCGCAAGCAAGGACCACCGCGCCCCGGCACAAACACCGCCGCAGATCCCTTGGTCGAAATCGCCCCGCCGTACACATAGGGCACCCCCAACTTCACGCTGCAATCATTCAACAAAAAACGAGTCTCAAAGTTGTCCGTCCCATCGATCAGCACATCGGGTACCCCGCCCCCCTCGATCAATCCCAGCGCATTCTCACAATGGAAGTCCGCGATGATCCCGCGAACCTCGACCCCAGCGTTCACCACTTCAAGCCGTTCCTTCGCCGCGATCGCCTTGGGTTTTTTCTCGTCCGCATCAGACTCGGTGAACAACGGCTGACGATGCAGGTTCGACCGCTCTACAAGGTCCCGATCAATGATCGTCACCGTCCCGACACCAGCACGCACCAGCAGATCCGCCGAGACACACCCCAGCGCCCCAACGCCCACAATCATCGCGTGCGATGATCCAAGCCGAGCCTGCCCCGCTTCCCCCACATGCTCAACGCGCATTTGGCGTGCATACCTCGGATCCATCATTCACTCCTCAACCCCCGACGATCGAACAGAGTATCCTATCAGCATGACACGCTGTAGTTCTGAAAACAACTTCCCCACCACAGGCCTCGACTGGACCCCGCCGACCTCGCTCGATTGCCAGCTCGAGTCCGATCGGCTCATCATCCGCGCCTACCGCCTCGAGGACGCAGAAGCGGTCTTCGACGCGATCAATGAATCCCGAGACGACCATCTCCTCCCCTGGATGCCCTGGGCCAAAGACAACCACCACACCCTCGAATCCACCACCAAATACATCTGCGAGCAGATGCTCTCACTCGCCAACCCCGACACATTCAACAATGTCGGGACAGGGATCTTCTGCAAACAAACAGGCACCTTCATCGGAGGATCCGGAATCCACGACGTCAGAAAAGACACCGCATCATGCGAGACCGGGTACTGGATCCGCAAATCCCAGATCGGGCACGGCTACGCCCTCGAAGCCTGCGCCCGTACCATCTCATGGGCGCTCGCCCCGCAAGCGAGCGCCGGCCTCGGACTCAACCGCGTCCGCGTCTACTGCTCATCAGCAAACACCCACTCCGCCAAACTCATCGAACGACTCGGGATCACCCCCGAAGTCCACCAGCGCCAAGACTACTACATCGACTCCATTGGTCCGACCGACCGACTCGGATGGGGAGTCCTCGCAGACGAATGGGACTGCGACAATCATTCACCGATCAATCCGCTGAACGCACCAGCGTAATCACCCCGATCTCCGGCGGAACACCAACCCGCACCGGAAGCATCGACATCCCAACCCCCCTCGACACCACCACCCGAAACGCCGGACCCTGCACCAGCCCACCCGCGTACTTCTGCCCGTACCAACTCGGGACGATCGGAGTCCCAATGAACGGGATCTTGACCTGCCCGCCGTGGGTATGCCCAGACACCATCAGATCCACACGATGCGCGCCGGCCAGTTTCAACGCGTTGATCTCCGCGGTATCCGGATTGTGCGCCAACACTATCCGCACCGTCTCATCGCGCAGATCCCGGAACGCACGATCAACATCCACCACCCCATCCGTCAGATCACCGATCCCCGCGAACGCCAACGCTCCCTCACCCGGATCACTATCAACAACCGACCGCGTCTTCGCATCAATCCACACCCGATCGTTATCAATCATCCGCACCCCAACCCCGCTGAGCATCCGCGACAGCTGATGCCCATCCCCCCACCAATCGTGATTCCCAAGCACCCCGATCACCCCCATTGGACACCCGCGCACCAAAGGCTCGCACAACTCCGCCGCACGCGGATTCTCCTTCGTCCCATCATGCACATGATCCCCCGTCAACACAATCAGATCTGGATTCAGCTCAAGCGCCCTCGCGTACGCCCCCACAATAAACGACTCCGGAATTCTCGGCCCCAGATGCGTGTCGGACACCTGCACGATCCGCAACCCATCAAGCCGCTCATCCAATCCATCAATCGGAATCGCATACTCCCGAACCTTGATCCCCCAAGGCTCCACAAGCGTCGCATACCCCAGAGCCGCGGCCGAAACCGCCGCAACTGATCCCAGCGTCGAGTTCGCAAGAAACGCACGCCGACCGTGATCGACCGGTTCCGAATCAACCTCATCCTGATCATCAGCAGATGACCGAGCCTTCCATTTCGTGATCACAGATCGAATCACGACACACACCCCGACTCCCCCGACAACCAGATACCCCCAACCAAAGACATTGGCTATGACGATTGAAACCAAATCCTCGCGCCCCTCCCCAATCCCGACCCAGTGAAAGACCATCGCCGTGACCCACCCCGGAAGAATCAGGATCGTTGTTAAGTTTGAAAGCAAGCGAACCCACCCGTCATCCCCGACGATCCAAGCCCGATGAGTCACCCATGCACCGAGCGGCGCACACACCACCCAAACACAGAGCATCAGCAACAAGATCCGAATCCACTTCCGCATACCCCTGTATCGGCTTGTTGCTATTCCGGTTCGAATCACCCACAAAAAAACCCGGAGCATGCTCCGGGTTCTCTGGAAATCTTGAAATCAGCCGTCTTAGCGAGCGAAGTGAGCAAACGCCTTATTCGCTTCTGCCATGCGGTGGACCTGATCGCGGGTGGTCATCGCCTTGCCCTCGCCGCGTGATGCCGCCCAGAGCTCGTCAGCAAGCTTCTGGTGCATCGGACGCCCCTTCTCAGAGCGTGCCGCCGCGATGATCCAGCGGAACGACAGCGACTGCTGACGGTTCGGCTTGACCTGCATCGGGACCTGGTAGTTCGCACCACCGATACGCTTTGAGCGGACCTCGACATACGGCTTCACATTCTCAACCGCACGACGAAAAACCTGCACGCCCTTCTCGCAGCCTTCGACCGCGTCCGGGTATTGCTTGAGACGCTCATCGAGCACATCGATCGCGTCGTACACGACGCGGAGTGCCGCGGACTTGCGCCCAGAGAACATAATGCAGTTGGTGAACTTCGCGAGGACCTTGTCGTTGAACTTTGGGTCTGGACGAAGCTGTGCTTCTGAGTTGGTAATACGACCTGCCATGGGTCATCTCCTTTTGGCTCATCTGTCCTGATGATTCAGAACGCTGTTCACCCCGAGCCGAGCACGCCCGGGATTACTTGCCACCGCCGTCACCGTGACGACGATTCAATATGTTGTTTACTTGCCCTTCTTCGCGCCGTACTTCGAGCGTCCCTGCTTGCGATCATCGACACCGAGCGTATCGAGCGCACCACGGACGATGTGGTAACGGACACCGGGAAGGTCACGGACACGACCGCCGCGAACGAGCACGATCGAGTGTTCCTGAAGGTTGTGACCTTCACCACCGATGTACGCAGTCACTTCTTTTCCATTCGACAAACGAACACGAGCGATCTTCCGCAACGCGGAGTTCGGCTTCTTCGGGGTCGTTGTCTTCACAGTCAAACACACACCGCGACGCTGCGGGCTGTTGTCCAGATCACGGACCTTGGACTTCATCTTCGGAGTCTTGCGTGGTTTGCGTACGAGCTGATTAATGGTCGGCATAGAGCTGAATCCTGACCTAAAGAGTCAAACCAACCCTGAATCTGCACACAGACACCGCGTCTGCCAGATCAAAGTCGGGTCAGTAGTGTAGCCCCCCCACCACGCAAATCCAAACCACCCAACAGAAGATTACCACCCTACCATCGCCCCATGCCGCCCCCCCCAAATACCAACAACAAGACCCCCCAGTCCGCCATTGACCCCACCGGAATTACCGTCTCAGAGTTCCAGGAACTCATCCGAGAGCGGTATTTCGCCTCAGACAACGCCCGAGGCACCGCCGGGACCTTCCTCTACCTCACCGAGGAATTCGGAGAGCTCGCAACCGCACTCGCCAACAACAACCGCAAGGACAAGCCCCCAACACAAGCCGAGCGTGAGAATCTCGAGGAAGAGTTCGCCGATGTCCTTGCCTGGCTCGCCACCCTCGCCAATATCAACAAGGTGGATCTCGCCCAGACCCTCATCAAATACACCGATTTCTCGCGAGTCCAAGGCATCAAAGACTGATACCACCCCCCCCCAACAACCCACCACAGAGCCCCCCCAAAAGAGCCGCCC
>JAEPQP010000174.1 GCA_017640485.1 Phycisphaerales bacterium
AGCTGTTCTTGAGATAGTTTGAGATCGTGGTCATCCCGACTGGATCAGTCGAGGTCCCGTTGTGATGCAGAATGAGCATGGTGTGGTCATCATCCGCGGCGTGGTAGCCGTTGGATTCGATATTCTGGACAACCTTCGCGGCCGTGTTCGCATCTCCTGGATTGATTGTGTCACGAAGCACTTCTGCAAGCCCTTGGGTACCGAGCAGCTTGCCGTCTTCGCGTTGTGCTTCGGTGAATGCATCGGTGTAGGCAACCACCAGATCACCTTCATTAATCTTGATCGCGATCTGCTCGTACTGCGTCGAGTTGATGACACCGAGGGGTAGGTTTTTAATCCCGACCTTGATCTGGTTTGAAGTCTGCTTGAGCACTCCAGGAGTGCTCTGATCGATCGGGAACCAGTCGCTGCTCCCGGCTCGTCTCATCATCGGAGGAGGGTGTCCCGCGTTCACCAGAATAAGGTGTCCTGAGGGCGCGAAGTAGGTCATGAGTACAGCGGTTGCGAACTTCTTGCCTTCCGAGATCGTATCAAAGGACTTGTTGAGTGTTCGAGCGAGTTTGGACTGATCCACGGTGTTGATCGATTTGTGCATCGCTTTGCGGAGCTTTGAAGACAGATCACTCACACCACTCCCATGGCCTGCGACATCAGCGAGTAGAATCCTTGAGATCCAGCCACTCGAGCATGATGAGATCAAGTACAAATCACCGCCGGCGTCGGAATCTTCAAAGGGTCTTGAGCAGACACTGATATCCAACCCAGGAACCGATGCGGCATGATCGGCATTCGATGATCCACCCCAAACTTCCAAACATTTGAGGTTGTGAGTGTCGGGCTGAGGGGGTGTTGCCGTATCAGTCATTCAAATACCAAGCGGGATTGAGAGCGGATTATTCCATGCTTGTCGGGGGCTTGGACCAGTGCATCTTTCTAACCAGCGTGTTCCAATAGCTGACGCTTGGATCTACGACGAATGTCACGGGATCTGGGTGCTTGGTAATCACCACATGATCTCCGCTCTGGATGAGCGGACCGGGTTGACCATCGACGAGCAGTCGTGTTCCATCCTGATCCTCTGAGTTGATCTGCCGAGCGACGAGTCTGACCTGGGAATCATTCGGAACGACGATCGGCCGCGAGCTCAGCGAGTGTGCGGCGATCGGAGTGATCACAGTCGCGTTGACTCCCGGCGCCACGATTGGTCCGCCCGAAGACACGTTGTAGGCGGTTGATCCCGACGGAGTCGAAACAATGATGCCGTCTCCAGCAATGGTTGGTCCGGGATTGTGATCAATACTGATATCAATCTTGATCAGTCGGTAGGGGGGGCCTGCTGTGATCACGAACTCATTGAGTGCCACAAGGTTGGGTGAGTCATCGATTGAGCGGGAGATGTGTTCTGCTGTGATCGGATGCACTTCCCGTGTGGTGAGTGATCGAGTGGGGTCCAATATTGTGGGAGCGTCTCGGAGGAAGGAATCCAGTTCATACCCCGCCATGAATCCAACCTTGCCTGTATTGACACCGAGGAGTGGACACTTGAGCGTCAGGCAGAGGTGGGCAGTCCGGAGAATGGTCCCATCACCACCAAGAGCAATCACCAGATCAACCTCGCCCGCTGAGGGGAGGTTCTGTGGATTGAGCGCGTCGATGGTGTCAATGAGCGTTGCGTGTGCTTGAACGGCATCGGAAACACCGCTGAGCGACGCGACTGCTTTCTCTTTGCCACGATTCACCAGGATGAGAACTCGGAGTGGCATGATCGATCAGTGCATCTGCTCAGTGGCGTTTGGAGTCGAACCCCGCGTCTTGTGACGATTCGCGGGCGTGAACGGCTGATGCACCACCGGATCAGCGGCGTGTCGGATCATGCGAGCGATGCCCTGCGGATCCAATCCAACCTCTTTGAGCTGGTCGGCTCTGGAATCTTGGAGGATCCAGTGATCAGGGATCCCATGGCGAACAACTCGAGAAGCATCAAGACCAAACTCCTGAGCACATTCGAGCACGCAGGTGCCCAATCCGCCGACAATGCTGTGGTCTTCGAGTGTAAGAACCGGTATATCACGACTCAGTAGATCCCTGACAAGCTGTGAGTCGATCGGCTTGGCAAACCGAGCATCATAATGCGCGACCTTGTACTCAGTGCTCAGTGAATCAATTGCGATGCTCGCGTTGACCGCAGGCGTACCGAAGCTCAGGACAGCGACATCGGGGCGATTCGCATCCAGATCGGCAAACTCTTCAGTGAGCAGTCTCGCTTTTCCGAGCTCGTAGACCGGAGCGTCTCCAAAGATGTCGGAGACTGAATCCCGCGGATAACGGACACTACTCAACGATTCGTCCCATGTACGCATGAACTCGAGGCACCTGATCAGACTCGCTTCATCGATCACGGCCATGATCACCGCATCTGGGAGTGTGCGGAGGATCGAGACATCACAGAATCCATGATGCACCGCACCATCCTCTCCGACCAGTCCGGCACGGTCCAAGCACAAGCGGACTCCCAACCCTTGAAGGGAGACTTCCTGAAAGGCTTGGTCGAATGCACGCTGGAGGAAGGTCGAATACACAGCAAAGAATGGGCGGAGACCCGTCTTGGCCATTCCAGCTAGCATGTCCATGCCATGGGATTCACAGATCCCTGCATCGAATGATCGGTCGGGGAACTTCTCAAGCGTCTGCGTGATTCCTGTGCCATCGGGCATCGCCGCGGTCGCGGATACGACCCGCTCATCTCGCGCCATCACAGCGGTCATCGCATCAGAGAATGCGGCGGTGAACGATCTTCCAGACGATGGCATCCGGACCTTGCACCCGAGTGATTCATCTCGTTCGACGGTAAATGCTTTGGGAGAATGGAATCGGGTCGCGTCTTGTTCCGCGATATCGAGCCCTTTGCCTTTGATCGTCTTCACATGCAGGATCATCGGACGATCAAGATCGCGTGCTTCTGCGAGGAACTCGATCAGGGTGGGGAGGTCATGCCCGTCGATCGGTCCCACAGTGAGCAAGCCAAACTTCTCAAACCACGAGTCTTCATTGATCGCGGCTTTGGTCATCTCACCCATCCGGTGATACGCCTGTTGCAAAAGTGAACCGCCGGGGACTGCCTTGAGCAGCTCGCGAGCACCCTTTTTGAAATCAGAATAGGTGTGCGAGACGCGGACACGATCAAAGTACTGCGCCATTGCACCCTGCGGCTTTGAGATACTCATCCCGTTGTCGTTGAGGATGATCAGCATCTGTCTATTCAGGAGCCCGGCGTGGTTGAGTCCTTCCATAGCGAGCCCGTTGACGATGGATGCATCTCCGATCAGTGAAACCACCCGGCGTCCATCAGGATTCGAATCTGGTTCGTAGCTTTCCTTGTTGATCAGATCACCGCGCGCCATGCCGACCGCGGTCGAGATCCCAGTCCCTGCATGACCAACTCTGAAGAGGTCATAGGGCGACTCGGCTGGTTCCGGGAATCCCGACATCCCCTGGCGAGTCCTGAGATTCTTGAACTGTTCATAGCGTCCAGTCAGGAGCTTGTGTGGATAGCACTGGTGTCCGACATCAAAAAGCAACCGGTCGTGCTTGAAATCAAACACGCGGTGCATCGCGATGGTCAGCTCAACAACACCTAGATTTGGAGCGAGGTGCCCACCGGAACCTGAGACCTGATCGATGATCGCGCTGCGGATCTCAGAAGCAAGGGCTTCGAGTTCAGCGATGCTCATCTGCTTGAGCTGTTCTGGAGATGTGTTCGATCCCAGCAATGTCATTCAGCGGTGTCCTTGCTATTCGTAGGCCTGAGTCTCAAAACCGGGGCCAGATGCCTATCAGAGAAGTATAGAGGGTATTCGAGGCTCTTGTATGAACTACAGGCATTCATTGCTGTGGGTTCGTCGATTCA
>JAEPQP010000143.1 GCA_017640485.1 Phycisphaerales bacterium
ACGCATCGGGATCGACATCGTCCACCGCGCCGTCTCCGCACCCGTCAAGCAGATCGCCAAAAACTGCGGCCTCGACGGCTCCGTCATCGCAAGCAAGGTCGAAGAATCCGACGACAACACCTTCGGATACAACGCCCTCACCCACGAATACGGCGACCTCGTCAAAATGGGCGTCATCGTCCCAACCAAGGTCGAACGCGTCGCCCTCCAAAACGCCGCTTCAATCGCAGGCCTCCTCCTGACCACCGAAGCCGCAATCGTCGAAATCAAAGACAAACCCGTAGGCGCCGGCCACTCGGGCGAGGACTTTGATTACTAAGCTTTGTGAATAACTAACGCATAGAATACCCGCATATGCGGGTTTTTTAATGGAGCGGTACCATGAGTGAGCAGATAAAATTGTCAATGTCTGTTTTCACAGATTTTGTGAGTAAATCAGGTCAAACAAAAACTACTTTAGTGAAGCAATGGAAATACAAACCTGATTATTCTCCAGCTACAGATTTTTACAGGCAAGTTCGTGAAGCGCTTCCAGATTACTGCCGAAAGAAAGTTGACACCAGCAAGCTTGATTCTTTAGTCGCTAATGCATCACCCAAGAGGCGTGAACATTTTGAAGCGGCCATCAATGGATTTATGACATGGAAAAAAAAGAAATCAGGTAAATGGGTTGAGCCTATGCGATCAGCTTGGGTGTCTGATCGAATACGAGTTAGCATAAACCCAGAAATCGCTTATGAATCTACTGAAGGAGTCTTGAACATTGTCAAGTTATACTTTCGGGGAACTAAGCTGACGAAAAAACAAGCAGACCTGTATTTAGAGCTAATGGCTGGCGGACTCGCGATTAATCACAGCAAGGATACAGTAGTTACAATCCTCGATGTGAAAGAATCAAGCGAGTATCACGCTGTAGGTTCAAAGCCAACAGTTTCTGCTTTGTTAAAAGCCGAAGCAGCATCTTGGTCGGTTCTCTGGGATCACTTATAATGTTAACAACTTTGCCAGAAAATTTTGGTGAGACAGTTGTCATTTTGGGTGCTGGTGCAACAGTTGGGACATCTCTCAGGGATTCAATGGACAGGCCTCGCCCGCCATTAGATGCGGATTTCTTCACTCAAATTCAGCGGTTGAAGAACATGAAGCATGTGCCGTATGTCGAGGCCCTCCTGAAATTTTGCTATGAGGAGTTTGGGCCCGGGTGGTCTTTGGGAATGGAGCAGTTTTACAACTATGTGTGGTATTCAAAAAAATTCAGAACACAAAAAAATCTTGAGTTTAATGTCGGTTCAAAGTTGATATCGCAGGATGTCGAAACAGTTTTCAAAAATGTACTACTAGCAGTCTTTGAAGAGTCACTCTATGGAATGCATTCCCAGGATCCGCTCAAACAGTCAACATGTGCTCTCCATGACGCAGTTGCTCAAAATCTTCAACCTGATGATTGTGTTATAAGCTTTAACTATGATTGCGTAATGGATTGTAGTATGGTCACTAATAGCAAATATTGGCGATCGAGGGAGTCGTATGGGCTGGATCTTGCTGATAAAAACCTCAGCTACTGGGATGGCAAGGACACATTGCCCAAGGGTGTTGCATATTTATACAAGTTGCACGGTTCGATAAACTGGAAGCTCAAATCTGGACAGATTGAACTTAAGCAAAGGCCATATACAAGGCAGCAAACTTCTTCACATTTTCATATTGTTCCACCTGTTATCAGTAAAGATTTTCTTGTAGACGGTGATGTGCTATCGGAACTGTGGAAATCAGCATCAAAAAAATTGGCTGATGCAAAATCAGTTGTAGTTGTTGGGTATTCAGTGCCTGATGCTGATGCATTGGCAAATGCCATGCTGGCTTCGCGTGCTCATGCTGCACAAGAGGGGAAAGAGTTTTTGTCTACTTTGGTAATTGCGAACATGGATAGTGGAACTCGACGAAAGATCATTAATACTTTTCGTTCTTCAATTGGACCAAAAACCAAAGTGCTAGTTTTTGACACTATGGACCAGATGAATCAGGTTCTGTTCAATGGTGAGACTGAATTGAGTTAGAGTTATTGTATTGTGTCCTGATCACGCGCAGCTTTAACAGGTCTTCAGCAGAGGGGTTGCAAGGGACCCCTCCCCTGCACTCGCAAACCCATCCCCAACCAAAAGCAACATCCGTGCGCATTCCCGCGCGCACCGACCACATCTGTGCGCAATCCACCCGCCCAAACCCAACCAATCCAAGACGCCGCACACCCACCCCGCCTTCAATTCCACATGAACACGACATGTGAACCAACCGACCGATCAATCAACCAACTCACCAACGACCTCCTCGAAGACCTCCAAAACCCCACCCTAGGCCCACTCGAACTCTGCCAACTCCACAACCTCACCCTCCCAGAGCTCGCCGCGATCCTCGAATCCGAAAGCTACGAACGCGCCGTCGAATGCATCGAGCGCATCACCATCGCGCGTGACAAACTCCTCGAACCCCAATCCAAATCCCTCGCCAAAGCCCGCCTCACCGATCTCTTAAAGACCTACCCCGAAACCCAAGCCCAACAAGAAACCCAACGCAAAGCCGCCACCACCCTCCTGCGATCCGATGCTGTTCACAGGGTGCCCCGACTCGCCGTCCCCGGCGCAGTCGGGTCTTCTCCAAAAGAGGGGTTGCAGGGGAACCTTCCCCTGCATTTGCAAACAAGTGAGTCGAATCCACACCCCAAACCCCCAACCCAACCACAACCAAACCGTGCACGATCAATCGCCCGCTATCATCGCTCGTGCAAAACCCTGATCCAACACCAAATCAACAAACTGGCCCAAAGACTGATCCAAAGGACCCGCGCCGTCACGACCTCGATGCGCTCCGCGCCTTCGCGATGGTCCTGGGAATCCTCCTCCACGGCGCCCTTGCCTACACGCAGGTCCCGTGGATCGTCCAAGACGCGCAAAAATCAGTCGTCTTCGACCACCTCTTCGAGTTCATCCACACCTTCCGGATGCCGATCTTCTTCCTCCTCTCCGGATTCTTCACCGCGATGCTCTGGCGCCGCCGAGGCACCCGAGGCCTCCTCCGCCACCGCACCTTCCGCATCCTCTTCCCCCTCCTCGCATGCATGGCGACCATCGTCCCCGCAACCATGTGGTCCATCCAGTACGCCAACCGCGTCCAGAGCAGCGAAGAGACCGAGCAAGCCGTAGACGCTGAAGAGCTCGACATCTGGCGCGCCGCCGCCGAAGGCAGCCTCCCCCAACTTCGCGCCCGAATCAACGAAGGCGCCGACCTCAACGCCCCCGACCCCAACTTCCGCACCACCCCCCTCGGCTACGCCGTCCTCTACAACCAAACCGAAATCGTCCAAGAACTCCTGACCAACGGCGCTAATCCCAACATCCAGTTCGGCGACGGCGGCACCGCCCTCCACTCCGCCATGTTCCTAGGACGATCCGAAATCGCCTCCACCCTCCTCGACAACAACGCCGATCTCGAACTCCAAAACATGCGAGGCGAAACCCCAACCACCGCCCTCGCCGTCAACGAACAGATCACCATGATGATCACCGGATTCCTCCAGATCGAGGACGACTTCGAATCCATCCAATCCGGCCGAGAAGAAATCCGCACCCTCCTCGACGAGCGAGGCAAACCCATCGTCGCCCCAACCACCAGCGAGCGGATCCGGAACCTGATCAACCTCCTCATCGCGCTCCCGGTTTTCTACCACCTCTGGTTCCTCTGGCACCTCTGCTGGTTCGTGGTCATCTTCGTCGTGCTGGCGCTCGTCACCAAACCGGTCTCGAAGTTCAAGGGGCTGTCATTGCTCACCGCGTTCCCGTGGTGCTTGGTGTATCTGGTGCCCTTGACCATGTGGACCCAGTCGTTGATGGCGCTGCGGATGGGACCCGATACCGCGATCGGTCTGATCCCCGCGCCGCATGTGCTGGGTCACTACGCCGTGTTCTTCTTCTTCGGGTCGCTTCTCTTTGGCGTGTTTGGTTCATCGCTGCGTGTGGGATGGTGGGGGGTTCCCGCGCTGGTTGGGTCGGTGGTGTGTTATCCGCTCGCGCTGTCGCTGGATGAATCTGGATCGGGGAATGCGCTGGGTTGGTTCGGGTTGGTGCAATCGGTGATGGTCTGGCTCATGATCTACGGCTTGATCGGGCTGTTTGAACTCATTGCGAGTGCAGAGCGGCGATGGGTCCGGTTCTTGTCGGATTCATCGTACTGGCTGTACATTGCGCATCTGCCGCTGATTGTCGTTGTGCAGGTGTGGGTGCTGAACTGGGACGCGCCATCGTGGATGAAGTTTGCGGTCGTCACGCTGTCGGTTTTTGTGGTGCTGCTTGTGAGCTACCGGTACCTGATTCGGTACTCGCCGATCGGGACGATGCTCAACGGCAAGCGGCAGCGACCTGTGAACGAATAGGGGATGCGCTCCGATCAGGATCGTAGGATTTTTTCCATCTTGCGTCCGCGCGCCAGTTCGTCGATGAGTTTTTCCATCTGACGGCACTTGCGTGTGAGCGGGGTTTGGATTTCTTCGATCCTGTAGCCGCAGACGACCCCGGTGATCTGTTTGGCTCTGGGGTTCATCTTTGCTCTCTTGAAGAACTCTTTGAAGGTGACTTCCTCGTCGATGAGATCCTGGATCTCTTGTGGCTCGAAGCCCGTCAGCCATCCGATGACTTCGTCGAGTTCTTCCTCTGTGCGGCCGTTCTTGACGAGTCGGTCGAGGTACAGGGGGTAGATCTGCCCGAAGTTCATCTCGGCGATGCGTTTGTCGTGTTCGGGTGTTGTGGTCGGCATGGGTAGGGGGCTCCCTTGTGGTGCGGGTGTGTGTTGATTGCTGTGGGTGTTTGGTCATTCATCGCCGGGGACAGCGATCCGGAGCAGGTAGTCGAAGAGTTTGGTGCGTCGCTCTTCATCGAGCATGGCGTAGATCTCGTGCATGGTTTCGCGTCGTTGCTGGGGGCTTGCTTCGTTTCGCATTGCTTTGATGTGCTCGATGACGATTTCACGGATGTCTTCTCGTTGCTCGTCGGTCGGCTCGATCGCGGCGTAGATTGCTTCGAGGGCATCGCGGTACCGCTTGATCGAGATCTCGTATGCTTCGGCGAGTTCTTGCTCGAACAATCGGCGGGTGAGTCTCTGGCGGGCTCGCTTGCGGACGGCTGTTTTGTCTCGGTCGTCCCGATCACGCAGCACCCAATCGGTCCAGGATTCCCAGTACTGCTCGAGGATTCTCTTGTACTCTTTGCGCTGCTCGTCGTCGAGGAGTTTGATCAGTTCTGGCGAGAGCGGGTCGTGACGCTTCTTCGGGTCGAACATCTCATGGAGCTGGGCTTGGATTTCTCTCGCGGCTTTCTGGTCTCCGGCGCGGAGGGCATCGGTGGATTCTTTCATGAGATCGATCTCGTCGATTAGCAGGAGCGAGAGCTCGATCGTTCGCTGGAGTTCGATCTCGATTGCTTGCTCTTGGATATTCTGCATCATGGTCTGGTCGACCACGGCTGCGAAGGCGGACATTTCTGGTCGGCCTTGGAGCTGCTCGAAGTCTCCTGACATGGAGTAGCGGACAATCGTGGTGGGGGTCTGGGCGTCGAGGTCTGGTCCGCGCAGGAGGTCGTCTTGTGCGTGCGAAGTCAGCGTGCAGAAACCGAGGAGGAGCAGACACAGGCGAGGGAGGCGTGTGGTGATCATTCACTCAGTATACCGAAAACGGGTCAACGACATAGAACAAATCTGACCTGGGTGTGCAGGTCAGATCCGTTCTGATTCAAACGAATTGGTTAGAGTTGTGTGTTTCGATTGGTGATTAGTCGTCGTCGCCGTGTTTACCTTCAGTGATATGGTCTTCGCCTTGCTCGTGACCAATGGCGTATCCGACTCCTCCAGCGGCGGCGGCGAGGCAACCGCTCATGGCGATGGTTCCGATAAGGCCCACTGCGAACGCGACGATTCCGGTGATGAGTCGGCGCATGTCTTGGGAGCGTTTCGTGTCATTTGTATCTGATGTGAGGTGCATGGGAGTTTCTCCGGGATTGTTGATGAGGATTTAGATGTGTTTAAGTGTTTGGCATCACTGCCTTGCTATGAAGTACTTTCGCTCGCGTAGATGAATTCAGGATCAGCGCAGTATGAATTTTGGTTTATTCTGCGTCATGTGTTTGCGCGTTAAGAACCCGCGTCAGAGACACGGGTTGTGGGATCAATGAATGATCTCTTGAGGATCGCTGGGATGGCAAAGAAATTCTGGGCACTTTCGTTTTTGAAGTGGCAGCGAGGTCGTCTTATGCGTGCGAAGTCAGCGTGCAGAAACTGAGCAGGAGCAGACACAGGCGAGGGAGGCGTGTGGTGATCATTCACTCAGTAAACC
>JAEPQP010000202.1 GCA_017640485.1 Phycisphaerales bacterium
AGCGGACACAAGAACCTCGTCTGGCGCGTGCGTTTGCTCGACTACGACGACGACACCCTCACTCTCGAACACCCCGGCGCGATGGGACTCTCTTTCCACATCGACGAAGGAGTCCCACTCATCGGGATCCTCTCCGTCGGTCAAAACCGCTGGATGTTCCACACCAAAACCCTCCCCTCATCAACCCACAACTCCCGCAATGGAACCTTCAAAGCACTCAAAGTCAAAATGCCAGACCAAGTCGAGCGCTGCATGCGACGGAACTTCGATCGCACCTCCACAGCTCGCGTCGATCTCCCAACCGTCAGCGCCTGGCCCCTGATCAACCACGTGTCCGCAACCCCAGTCGAGATCGCCAATCGAATGATGATCGAGCAACTCCGCGAGCAAGGCACCACCGCCTCCGCGGCCTTCGATCCCCAGATGCTCCCAGAAGTCGGACCACGATTCGAAGCCAAGCTCGCCAACATCGGTGGGGGTGGAGTCGGTCTGGTCGTCGATAAAGACAACCGCTCAGCCCTGGATTCTGTCCAGCAGTTCTGGTTGTCCATCAACCTCATGCCCGCTGTCCCAGCACCCCTCGTGATGGTCGCACGCATGGCCCATACCCACCTCGACTCACAACAAAACACCTACGCCGGTCTCGCCTTCGACTTCTCGAAATCCTCGGGTCACCGAGAGTTCGTCATCAAGGAGATCGACCGCTTCATCCGCGACTCGCAGTCCGCGCACCGGAAAGCCGCGTAATCCATCAATCAACCGAACCACTCAAAAAAGGCCGCGGGCCTGTTTTTTCGTGCATTCAATGTACCAGTTCACGCAGAATAAAAAAACACCCGCTATCCAGCGGGTGCATCAGTGTTCAATCTCTTTCAAGAACTCAAGGACGGTAGAAGCGTGGCTGCTCTGTCACGAACACCTGTGCATTCCCCTCTTCAGAGTGAAGCGAGATCGCGTTCGTGCCGTCGTTCCAGATCCCAGTCCACTTCCCCTTCTGAGGCATCGAGTGATCGACATACCCGAACTTCGAGGAGAACAACGCCTTCCCGCGTGGAGCCGTGATCTCGAACACACCAGCATTGTCAGGAGACGCGATGTAATGCACATCCCCCTTGCTCGTGTACGCGTAGACCTCTTCGACCGGGTCCTCACCGGTCCGGATAATCACATCCCCGCCCTTAGTAAACTCGTCACCGTTCCGGACATCAATCGTCCCCGTCACGCCGGTGATCATGATCCGACCATTGCTGGTCGTCACCTTCGCACCATCACAACGCGGGATCGAGATCAGAATATCAATCGGAGGCCGAAACCCATCAATCGACAGATCTGTCGGACGAACAACGAGCGTCCCGTACTGATTCAGTGAATCCTCAGGAACGATGTATTCTGCCGTGTAGTACTCACCAACGGGATCAAACTCAATCCCCTGATGGAACATCCGCCAGCGGAGCCAACGCTCTTTCCGTACTTTGAACTCAACAAACGCTTTCTCGTAGCGAGAGTGCGACCGAATCTCGACATCACCGCTCGGATTTTCAATATCCACCGCTGTGAACTGCCCAACAGTGATCGGGATCCCATCGATCTCGACGCTATGAGCCAGCTTCTTCGCCTGAATTCGAGCCTGGACCCCGCCCATCCGTTTGCAACCAGCCACCCCAGCCACAAGAGCCACCGAAAGCCCGCATGCCGCGACCATTCCAGCAGTCCGAGTCAAGCCCAATCTCTTCTTCTGACGATTCGAACGCATATCTGCTATCTCCAATGGAGTTATCTGGTCACTATTCTACGATTTTCAGCCCGTAGAGGTCGCCACGAGCACAAAAGAACTTGCTAAGATAGTCCTTAGTCGTCGAGCCGGACACCCGACTCGACTCAAACATACCCAAAACCGCCCGTTTGAGCCAAACCATTCGGCCCAGTCAGGTATCCATCCAAAATCATCGGCAACCCTTGCAGGTTCCGTTCAGTCCAGTTTGTGATCCCAACCACCATTCAACAATTATCCAGACCTCTCTCCCCACTCAACCACCCTTCCACAGGTGCTCCCAATCACAACTGAGTCATCCAGCTTTCAAAAAGCTCCGCACTCAACACTCGATTTCCCGGATACTGACC
>JAEPQP010000006.1 GCA_017640485.1 Phycisphaerales bacterium
CATGGACTACACCGATGTGGAGTTCGTCTCCAGTGCGGGTCTTGGCGCGATGATCACGACCTCCAAAGCCGCGAGCGAAGTGGGGGGGAAGATGGTCCTTACGGGGATCAACGAGAATGTGCTGCAGGTGATGAAACTGACGCGTTTGGATCGGCTGCTCAGTATCGAGAAGAACATCGCCAAGGCACAAAAACGCGTGCTCAAATGAGCACGCGCGTGGTTTGAATCAAGATGTTCAATCAGCCGTCAATCAAAACTCTATCAACCCTTAGTCGCGCGACTGCAGCTTCGACAGCAGACGCAGGATCTCGATGTAGAGCCAGACGAGGGTGACCATCAGTCCCCACGCACCGACCCACTCCATGTACTTCGGAGCGCCCGCTTGCACGCCGCGTTCGATGTATTCGAAGTCCCAGAGCAGGAAGAGCGAAGCGAGGACGACACAGAATCCTGTGAATCCGATCCCCAGCAGACCAGTATCCGCGTACCCGTTCCAGATCCCGACGCCGAACATCTGGAGCACGAACAACGCGACGACATACAGGACCAGTCCCATCACCATCGTGAACATGAGTTTCTTCATGAACCCGCTCAGACGCAGGATCCCGGTCGCGTATCCAGTAAGCATCCCCGCTGTGATCGCGAAGGTTGCAACGACCGCTTGGAGGATGAGCATCTGCATCGAGTTGCTGCCGGTCGATGGATCGGCGCTGCTCCCCAGAAACTGCATCGGGATGAAGTAACTCAGCGCCCCGACGAACACCCCCTCGAGCACGGCGTGAACCGGAGCAATGTACATCGCGAGCTTGGGTTTCGCGTAGATGACGAACGACACCACGATCCCCGCGATGAAGGATCCGATCAGCAATGGCATGAGGTACTTCACGAGCGATCCGCCGCTCGCGATCTGTTGGAAGGTAAAGACCCCGACCGCCGCGACGATCGAGAGGAGGATGGTCGTCGCGGTGACGGTGCCTCCGATGGTCATCGTGTTGGTCCGGGTTTGGGTCATCGAGCCGTCGTTGTACTGCCCGAACGCGCCGAACGCGGGATTCTGTGATCTGAGTGTGGACATGGTCGTTCCTCTGTCTCAAGTGGATGCTGAGTCTGTTCAGCATCGTTGTGGTATCAATCGGGAAAGCTGCCCCGTTATTTCGTTGCAGGCCGATCTGTGGATCAATATCGGATCAATCGTGGTGGATTCTACGCAGAATTCAGCCGTCTTGTTCGCCGACCTGTTCACCCACCAGATTAACCCTGAGCGGGCAACTCAGAATCGGGGTTACACGCGAGAATCAGCACCCGGAGCGTCTCCGCGATCGACCACGCCTGTGCGGGACACCCGTCCGGACGATGTCCAGAATCGCTCGGCTCCGCGTCGTAGATCTCGTGGATCTGTCCCACGCTGTCGCTGGACATGACCGACGCGAGCCGCGTGAGCCGCTGGATGCTCGTGGCACGCGACACATCATCAAACCCGCGTGTCCGCATCAGCGCCTCGCACGCCGGTCCGAGCAGCCAAGGCCAGACCGTGCCGTTGTGGTACGCCGCGTCACGATCCATGAGCGTCCCCGTGTACCGCGACCGATACTCCGGGTCATCCGGAGACAGCGTCCGAATCCCTATTGGGGTCAAGAGCGCGTCCCAGACCGCACGGATCGAGTCGTCGCGGATCGCGATCGGGAGCTGTACATGCGGCAGAGAGAGCGCGAAGATCTGATTCGGACGCAGCTCCTCTGAGCGTTCCCAGTGGAGCGATCTGCTGTGGTTCTTTGGGATCAAGCAGTCTACCAGACCTCCCGACGGCCCGTTGGTCATGAGCGACTCAAGCGAGGACTGCGCCAAGTCCGCTTGACTCCGATACGCATCCGCTTCCGTCGGACGATCGGGATTGATCATCGACGCGTAGGCGCGGAGCGCGTTGATCCAGAGCGCTTGGATCTCGATCGGCTTGCCGTGCCTTGGGGTGAAGGTCACGCCGTCGCGCTGCGCATCCATCCAGGTCAGTTGCGTGGTCTCCGATCCCGCGCAGACGAGCCCGTCGCTGGGATCGACCCCGATGTTGTGGATCGTGCCTTGTGTGTACGCGTTGATCACATCAAAGCACGCGTGATCAAGATGCTCAGGAAGCTTTGATCCTGTTGCATGACACCAGCGTTCGCACGCGTGCACGAACCACAAGGACGCATCAACCGTGTTGAAGTGTGCTTCCCCAGCGTCATCGTCGAATCGATTCGGGATCAAGCCGTGCTTCTGGGATTGAGCGAAGATGGAGAGCGCGTCGAGTGCTTCGCGAGTCCGTCCAGTCACGAGCAGCAATCCGGGGAGCGAGATCATCGTGTCGCGTCCCCAATCGCTGAACCACGGGTACCCAGCGATAATGGAAGTGGATTCGTCCCGATCAACGATGTACGCATCAGACGCCGCCGCGAGTTTGGTGATGGCCGATCGGATCTCCGGATCGTCGGGCTGACCCGCAGCCGAGAGCACGTGCTCAATGGACTCCTGAACACGCGATTGGCGCGATCCGCTCGTCGCGTTCCAGTCGATCGCGCCGATGTCCCGATCCGCGAGCTCGATCTGGATCGTCTGGATGACCCCCTTGCTGATCGGGACCGACCAGTTCCCGGGCGCGTACCAGTCTTCCGTGTCCGGCTGACCTCGTCGGGTCTCGTGATCGAGCACGACCCGCTCAAAGATCGTCGGATCTGTCGACCAATCCAGATGCAGCCCGCGGAGCTGCACGCGCAGTGAACCACGATCAACACGCACGCCGCTCACGCCGGGCTCTGTGAGTTCAGTGGTCTCAAAGTCAGTCGTTGAGATGCTCCCTGTGTGGTTGAGTTCATGAAAGTCACGCATCGCGAGCAGCGGTTTCAGGGTCATCGATGCATCGACTGGAGATTGGATCTCGTAGGTCAGCAGCGAAGCGTTGATGCGATCGCCCAGCGTGAGCGTCTTGCGGATCGAGATCGCGCCATTCTGGGTCGGGATGTGGTAAGTCCACTCCGCATGCTCGTAGCTCGACGAGAACCCAACCAGTCCAGGCATGGTCTCTGGAGGAGACTGGTCATCGCTGAACCGGAATCTGGTCAGATGGATCTCAAGCTCCGGAGTGCAGCAGTGCTCTTGCTGGATGTGGACGCACTCATCCATCGCCGCGATCTGATTGACGCGCACAACCGGAGGCGATTGGCTCGCGATCAGCAAGCCGTGGTACCGCCGGCGAGGGGTCGAATCAATCGATCCCATCGCAAACGACCCATTCCCAGCACCGAGGACCCATTCAGCCGAGGGTTCGAAGCCTTCAGTCTGGGCAGGATCCCACTGAGCGGACGAGATCTCGGACCTTGCATCTGAGCAAGAACCATCCGATGGATCGGTGAGTTTGATTTTTGTCTCACTCTTCACACCAAAATCGTAGACAACCCAGCACCACCCTGCGATACTCTCTCATGGAGCCCACCCAAAAACACAACCCCGTTCCGGTCTCGAGTGCTGATCACAAAATCGTGATGGAAGGCATCACCTTTGACGATGTCCTGCTGATCCCGCAGCACTCCAATGTGCTCCCGGCGGACGCGATCACCGCGACGAGACTCACCAAATCCATCCAGATCAACGCGCCGCTGATCTCCGCACCGATGGACACCGTCACCGAGTCCGAACTCGCGATCGCGCTCGCTCAGGAGGGCGGGATCGGGATCATCCACAAGAACCTCTCCATCGAGGCGCAAGCCCGCGAGGTCGCGACGGTCAAGCGCTCCGCCAATGGGGTCATCACCGATCCCATCACGATCGGACCCGCGGATACCGTCGGCAGAGCGATCGAGCTCATGCACACCCACAATGTCTCGGGATTCCCGATCACCGAAGACGGCAGCGACACACTCCGCTCCAAAGGCGCCCTGCTCGGGATCCTCACCCGCCGGGATCTCAAGTTCGCGAGCAACCACGACACTCCAATTTCAGAGGTCATGACCAAAGACGGCTTGGTCACCGCTCCAGCGAGCACGACGCTCCAGCAAGCCGAGGAAATCCTCAACCAGCACAAGGTCGAGAAGCTCCTGCTCGTTGACGAACAGAACCGACTCGCGGGACTGATCACGATGCGTGACATCGAGCGTCTGAGCCAGTTCCCCAACGCATGTGTTGATGGCCGGGGACGACTGCGCGTCGGAGCCGCGGTCGGTCCCAACCAGTTCGATCGCGTCGAGGCGCTGCTCGCCGCAGAGGTCGATGTCTTGGTCGTTGATACCGCGCACGGGCACTCGGGTGCCGTGCTGGACACAGTCCGCGAGATCAAGCAGCGGTACGAGATCGATGTCATCGCGGGGAACATCGCGACGGCGGAAGCCGCGATCGCGCTCGTCGATGCGGGTGCGGATGCTGTGAAAGTCGGGATCGGTCCCGGATCGATCTGCACGACGCGTGTCGTCACCGGGGTCGGGATGCCTCAGATTACCGCGGTGATGAACGCCGTTGAGGGGATCCGCTCGATCGGTTCAGATATCCCGGTCATCGCCGACGGCGGGATCCGACTCAGCGGAGACATCGCGAAAGCGATCGCCGCGGGCGCGGATTCCGTGATGCTCGGATCCCTCTTCGGAGGATTGGATGAATCCCCCGGCGAACTCGTCATCTCCGGCGGTCGCCGCTTCAAATCGTACCGGGGTATGGGCTCAGAAGGCGCGATGGGCGCTGGTTCAGCCGATCGCTACCGACAAGCCGACAAGCTCGCGGTTCCCGGCAAATCCAAAGGACAAAAATTCGTCCCAGAGGGTGTCGAAGGATTGGTCCCCTATCGCGGATCGCTCGCGGAGTTCTCCTATCAACTCGTCGGCGGGCTCAAATCCGCGATGGGATACTGCGGCTGCGCCACGATCGAAGAGTTCCGTTCGCACGCGAAGTTCGTCCGCGTCTCCAGCGCCACAGTCGTCGAGAACCACCCGCACGATATCCGCATTACCAAGGAATCCCCGAACTACACGCACGCGAGCAAGTAGATCGGGGTCTCTTTGATTGACTGATATCAAGAGATCGGGACTGAGGTGAGGAGAGTGTTCCCTTATTCCTCTTCCCTGTCCGCTTGCAGGATCCGCTCCGCGTCTTGCGGGGTCATCGATCCCTCGGCGACATACGCCGCGAGCTCACGCTTGGTCTTCTCGCGTTCTTTGCGATTGGCTGTAGAGCTGATGGTTCCAAACACAATGCCCATCACGCCCAGAATGCCCCCGACGCCGAAGACGATCACGATGATAAGGTTGTCTCCGAGCGCATTGATGATTGCTGACGCGTCATCACTTGCGAGGGTGGAGCAGAATTCGGTGCTTGCGAGCGGGAGTTTCATGGTGTGTTCCTATGCGTTTGGGAAGAAGGGGTCAGCGGCGACGCGGGGATTCGCCTGCAGCGAGAAGTCGTTCGCCTTCTTCAGGGGTCATGGATCCCTCGGCGACATACGCCGCGACTTCGCGCTTCGTCTGCTCGCGTTCCTTGCTCTTTGACATCGCATGGATGATCCCCATCATCGCGAGGAATCCCACGATACTGACAAAGATGATCATGGCAAGATTGGTGTCCACAGTGTTCTCCTTGATACCGGACCGGTCGATTCAGTGGGGACCGATCGGGGTTAGTTGCATCCTCGGTTTTTGCCTGAGCTCAGCAGACGCTCGCCCTGCTCAGGGGTCATGGATCCCTCAGCGATGTACGCCGCAATCTCACGGCGGGTGCGCTCGCCAGCGATGTTGGTGATCATCTTGGTCACCGATTTCACCACAACAAGCAGCAAGATGGCAGAAGCGATCATCGTGGGGATGAACACATCCTCATTGCGTATAAAGTCTGAAATGATCTCTTCCATGCGTAGTCTCCAGTTGGATCAACATCCGCGTAATCGCGGTATTGACTGTTCCCGCTGTGTATTGGGAATCGGAATCATGCTCTTTCAAATGATACCGCAGGAACTCAAATCTTGATACAATTTCTGGTTCCAGCAGCCCGAAACCGATTTTCACGCCCGCAGAGCCCGGTTTACAGCCGCTCGCCAGACGGAATAGAACGCGAACGATTCAAGGGTTCGGTGCTTGATGCCGAGCTTGCTGGAGTCTTCTTCCAGACGGATCCGGCGTGGAGGCGTGAAGGATTCAAAGTCCTGGTCGATTCCAAGTCCGTCAAGATACGGCTCGAGCAGCTCGACCGGATCAGGAGGATTCAGCAGTGATGGTTTCTGATCAATCTCGTCAAGCGACCGGATCAGGGTCCTCTGTCCAGTTAAGCGGATGAGCCGGGGGGAGTTGTTCTGCACGAGATGGAGATCAAGGATCTCGTCAACCTCCATCCGATCAATCCGGATTCTGCGACGGGGTTGCATTCTTGACGCTCCATGCGGACCAGGACTGTACGGCACCCCCTGAGTTTCGGATCTTGATCGGACCGAGCGGACTCGCCCGAACACGACGAGTCGGATGTTATCGGTTGTAAAGGTCCACGCGGGTTCATCGTTGTCATCGGCCGCGAACGCCGTGGGAGAGGTCGCGGGGAATCGAGCGATGCGTTTGATCGGTTCGGGATCCGGATACCGATGGATTTCCGCGTGCGGGATCGCGAGCGCGAAGACGCCTCGATCGTGGAGGACTCGGAGGATCTCCTTGCTCAGATCCGTTTCGATCATGCACACAACGCTTGGGGATTGGTGCTCGGCTTCAGCAATCGCGAGGTCGTAGTCCATCCCGACGGATGCAACGAGTGATTCGACGCGATCGTCATGCGACCACCCGCTCGGCCAAGCGAGGATGGAGAGATACGACGCGTTGTTGGGGGTGATATGGGGACCGCTGTGCACAGATGATCGTAGCGGCGATCTGATCGGATCCAGATCGGTCGTGCTGCTCGTCGCGTGGGGTCAAGAAGATATGGAAGACGACGAACAGACCGACCGGTCTACAGCGTGGACATCTTGGTCCAGCGAATGACGAGGGTCTACCCACCCGGCGTCATGGTTGATCAAACTTGATCTCGGCAAGCGCCGAGGACCAAGGTGTTGGATAAAAAACGGACGCGGGCTCTCGCCTTCCCGCGTCCGAAGGTGGCAGCCACATTGGCTGCTCCCCTCCCGAAACCCCGGCAAAGCGGTGTGCCTTGCCGGAGGGGGTTTCCAGACTGGTTGGGGACATTGACGATCCAGCCTGGAAACCAAACGACTCAATCACTGCATGAGGGAGTTGTTGTTCTGATTTTTCAAATACTGAGTGTGTGACACAGTTGAAAGAGTTTGGAAAATACTTGGTCTTTGTACGAAGCGAAATGAACTGAGAAACATTTGAATCTTGAACCTGGTCGAGTGTTTGAGGCACCCTTGCAGGACGCCCATCTATTCGGAGGGTAACAGATACGGATCCAAGCAGGGTTCAAATTCAATCGATTCAAATCGTTGAAATAGAGACAATAGGCGTTACGTCATATAAATATTGACTTATAAATGACCGAAACAGATTCCTGAGTTGGCATTCTCTAAATCATCGATTCTCGGTCATGTTTTTTCTCACGGTTCTGGAACACATCGAGCAACCGGGAAATCGCTTAGGTAATTCACCCGAACAGAGTGATTGCGTGTTTGGTTTCTTATTGGCCGCGCTCAGGGTGTGCATTGGTTGGGCGTGGACATTCAAACGCATGCCGGTTGCAGTCAATCTGAGAATCCCACCAAAAAAGGGTTGCAGCGGAGTATCAATCTGCATTATTCTGCTTCTTGAGAGGGTTGCTGACCGGGCGTTCGTGGGCTCGGTAGTGCTCTGTTTCACTCGCGGGGAGCGTGTAGGTATGTCTCAAGAATGGTTGTCTGTACTTGCTTTGGTTGGGTCTCTGGCGGCGGTTTCCAACGCCAGCTCGCCTCTATCCTTTTCAGAAGAAGCGGTGTCGCGTGGAATCTTCCACAGCACTTCTTCATCGACGCAGTTCCAGTTTGGAGCCGGGACAGCGCTGGTTGATCTCGATGGGGATGATGATCTGGACATCCTCCTGACGGGTTCCAACGGCGGGGTCATGCGGATCTACGAGAACGATGGAGCGGGGTATTTTACCAATAGGAACCTTGGGTCCAATCTCGGCTTGATCAACTCCTCTGGTGTTGCGACGGCTGACTATGACAACGACGGCGACCAGGACATCTTCATTTCCGGGTGGCTCTCATCAAGCAAGCTCTATCGCAATGATGGGAACTTTGTCTTCACTGATGTGACGCTGACCGCTGGGATGGATGTGGTCTCCGCCGCGATGGCGCCGACTTGGGGCGACTACAACCAAGACGGGAACATGGATCTCTATGTCCCAACACGCTCGGGTGCCTCTTCGAACTGGGTCGCGAACCGGCTCTACCACAACAACGGCGACGGCACATTTACCGATGTCGCGGTCACGCTTGATGTGGATGCTGAGAACGATCCAACCTTGCTCGCGGCGTTCTTTGATTATGATCGCGACGGCGACGACGATCTCTACCTCGGAACCGACAAGGGAACCTCCTTCAACTGGTGGAACCGACTCTACCGAAATGATGGCGGCACATTCACCGAAATCACAGGCGATGCGAACGCGTACGCATACATCGATTGCATGGGGATCGCGCTCGCTGATCTCAACAACGACTCGCTCTTTGATGTCTACATGACCGACACATCACGCAATGTTCTGTTCCTCAATGACGGCACGGGTGTGTTTGAGGATCATTCAGATGCCGCTGGGGTGACATCCGGAGTCGTGGGCTGGGGAACAGTCTTCGCGGACTTTGACAACGATTCGTTCCCGGATCTCTTTGTCTGCAACCAGAACGCGCCCAATGCGCTGTTCCGTGGTTCAGAGATCGCGAACTGGCCGATGGCCAATGAAGCCTCGGCTGCCGGGGTGGATCTGGTTGGGAGTTCGTACACCGTCGCGGTGGGAGATGTCAATAACGATGGGTTGCTGGATATCCTCGTGGATCACATCAACAGCAATGTGAAGCTGTACATCAACCAGTCGCCTGACGCTTCTTCGAACCACATGATCCGGCTCAAGCCGGTCGGAGAGCTGGCGAATGAACTGTGTGTGGGCGCGACCTTCAATATTGAAGCGAACGGGAAGTGGCAAGCCGTGGAAGCTCGCGCTGGTGTGAACTACAAGGTCAGCGAAGGGCGCACCGTGCAGGTGGGTGTGGGCACAGACACCGAAGTCGAAACGATCGAAGTGATCTGGCCGAACGGCGGGACCCGAACGCTGACCACAGCGCCGGTTGATCGGACCTGGACCATATATGAAGAATCCCGTTTGGGTGATGTCAACAACGACGGCATGATCGATCCAAGCGAGCTCCAAGCCGCCAAAGCCGCGATGACCGGCCCTGGCGTCAAAATTGAGCCCGGCGTTGAGATCTTTGATATGGACGGCGATTTCGATATTGACAATGATGACATCGCGATCCTGAACCCCTGCAAAGCGGATCTGAACCACGATGGGACGCTGGATTTCTTTGATATTTCGTACTTCTTGTCCAATATGGTCGATTTCAACTTGGATGAAGTCTTCGATTTCTTCGATATCTCCGCTTTTCTGCAGGCATACGGCGCGGGTTGCCCGTAAACTGGACTCTGCATCATCTGTTTGAGGATGTGTAATCGTTGGGTGTGTGAACTGAGTTTCTGAGAGGATTTAAATCATGAATAGTTACACGATGATGGCCGCACTCGCATTGACCTCCGCAACTACGCTCGCAGTCGGTCCTTCAGAAGGCCCGTCAGGCGGAGACTTCAGCATCCCATGGTCGACGATCGATGGAGGCGGGGTGATCAACTCGACCGGAGGCAGCTTCTCACTCAGCGGGACCATCGGTCAGCCCGATGCGGGTCAGACCATGACCGGCGGATCGTTCTCGCTGACCGGCGGGTTCTGGGCCGGGATCAACAGTGCGCCGCCGTGTGACGCGGACCTCAATAACGACGGCACACTCGACTTCTTCGACATCTCGTTCTTCCTGTCCAACATGGTGGACTTCAACAACGACACGGTCTTCGACTTCTTCGACATCTCCGCATTCCTCTCGGCGTACGGAGCGGGTTGCCCGTAACGCTGCGATCATTCGCAACGCATAGAACACAAAGCACAAGCCCCATCCACGAGGATGGGGCTTGTTCGTTTTCAAGACCAACTCAGCCAATCTATTTCTTGCTCATCAGATCGAGCAGGATCGGATCCTTGTAGGGGCTGATCTCGATCACGCGGATCGAGTTGATCCGGGTGGTGTGCATGTAGAGATCTGACCCGGGGTCCAGCGTGAGTTCGCTGAAGTTTTTGGAGGGGAAGACCGCGAGCAGTGGGGCGCCCTCTGCTGACATGCCGACGAGCGCTCTGGTCGTGTCTTTGTCTTTGAGTTCTTCCGGGGTGTAGTTTTTGGAGAAGTACTTCCAGCCAACCAGTTGCACAGGGGTTTCAAAGTCAGCGGTGATGGTCTTCCCGAACGCTTCGTAGGTGTATTCCTCGAACTTCTCGGGAGTGTCGCACACGATGTCCGGAACAAAGTCGGTCGTGGTGCTCACATAGAACCGCTCGGCATCGAATCGCTTTTGTTGGGGAGGTTGATTCAGGAAAATGACGAGCGGAGCCGCGATCGCGATCACCGCGGCGTACGCGATCCATTTGAGCGTGCTGCGTCGTGGATCGGTTTGTTGAGTGAACTTGATCGGAGCGGGATCGGAGTGCGCGATCCGATGAATGGAATCGTTGATCGAGTTCAGTCGATCAATCCGCTCCTGGAGTTCGGGGTTCTCTGCGATGCGTGTCTCGAGATCTCGGATCTGATTCTGATCCAGTTCGCCGTCGAGGTAGGCAAAGATGAGTTCGTCATTGAGAGGAGGTGTGGTCATCGTTCGCCCCCTTCAGTGGTCTGTGGTTCCTCGAGGAGATCGAGCAACGCCGAGCGGGAACGGTACACATGGCTCCGGACAGTCGCGGCCGGCATCTCGAGGATCTCACCGATCTCGCTGTAGGAGTGGTCAAGGAGTGTTCGCATGAGCAAGCAGGTCCGCTGCGGAGCGGTCAGGGTATCGAGCGCATCGCGGATGCGATCATCGAACCCATCCGGGAGTTTCAGATCCGGCGAGATCGGTCGTTGGGTTTGTTCGGTGTTCTGGGTGATCTGTTGATTCCTTTGACCAGACTTTGGAAACAGGCTGCTCAAACGCAGGATCTTCGAGCGGTGTCGTTGCTCTGACCGGCGCTGGTTCCGAGCGACGCCTCGGACGATGGTGCTCGTCCACGCGAGGAAGTTGGTTCCAGGCGTGAACTGATCCAGGCGCTGGAGTGCGACGATCGCGCCGTGCTGGACGATGTCGTCAGCGAGATCGAACCCGCACTCACCCGCAGCGACGATGCGCAGGGTACTCCTCGACTGCTCATACATCGTCGCGAATGCTTCAGGATCGAGTTTTTCGGACGCCGGCGTCTGCACTCCGCTCCTGTCGTTGAAGGGTAGAACGATCCTGACCATCATACTCTGGATCGAGGATTGGTTCGTCAATACCCGCACAGCGTATACAGGTCATCAGACGAGTGAAGTGTTGCAATGCAGCCGAGTATTTCAAATTTTTTGATCCGCTGCAACAGCAGGTCCCCGAGATGACCTGAGTCTGTGAGCCGTGTGGCGCAGGGATGGATCCGCATCTTGCCGCGGCTGACCATAAACCTGAACAGGAGAGCACATATGTCCATCAAATCAATCGCTCTGGGACTCGCACTGACGATGTCCACAGCAGCAATCGCACAAACAACAGAGATCGCGCCGAGCGTGTTCCGGGTCGAGTCCGGGGTCGACTTCCAGATCAGCAATGTCGGATCCAGCGACTATGTCATCAGCTGGACAGACACCAACGGGACTTTCGGAGGGATGGATCCCACACTGATCCTGACAAGCGGCGAGAGCTACACCTTTACGCGGACCTCAGGATCACATCCATTCGTGATCACCGATGACACACTCCCGGTTTCGGGAAGCGACGGCAGCTACTCGCGAACGACTTTCGACGGCGCGGTCATTGATGCGGCGACGCTTGCTCCGATCGCGGACTTCACTGCGGATCCAGCGCCGACTGCTGATTTCATCCAGTGGGATCTGATGATCGGGGACGAGGGAGACTATTACTACACCTGCCGAGTGACCGGACACCTGGGTATGACAGGCCGGATCCAAGTGGTCGAGGCGGGCGGGGTCGCGGATCAGCGGGATATCCAGGTCCGGAGCGTGGACTTCGCAAGCGGAACCATCGAACTCTACAACTACGGCACGGTTGATCAGGACCTCTCGGGTTGGAGGACCTGCACCCACGACTTTGATGATGTCCGTCGTTACTCATCCTCGGGTGGTCTCAACGGCGTCATGATCGAAGCGGGGACCTCCGTCTGGTTCCACTACAACAACGATGCGCCCGCAGACCCAGACCGGTTGAATATCTCGGACATCGGCGGGACCTTCGCTTCACCGCTCGATCAGGATGCATACGGCTTGCAGCTGTACTTCCCGGACACCAACGGGAATGTGAGCTTCGGGAACGGCAGCTTGATCGCGGATCACATCCAGTGGAACATCGACGGCAGCGGGGTTGGGAACGCGGAGTTCCGGACAGTGCAATCGGTGTCCGAAGGGCTCTGGACCGCGATTGGAGATTTCATCGCGACTGAAACGGGATCCGAGTCCATCGAGCTCACAGATCTGGGTGACGGCCGGTTCCATGGTCCGGGCAACTACACAGTCAACGCTTCGTGCCCTGCTGACCTCAACGACGATGATGTGCTGGACTTCTTCGACATCTCGTTCTTCCTGTCCAACCAGGTCGATTTCAATGAGGACACGGTCTTCGACTTCTTCGACATCAGCGCGTTCCTTTCCGCGTTCGGTGCCGGCTGTCCGTAAAGCCCATCGAGCAGCGTGTCTATTCAGAACAAGAACGCCCCATCTGTGCGGGGGCGTTCTTGTCGTTCGTTGCTTGTCAAAGTATGCAATAGATCGTTTATGGACATCCGTTGGCATAAGCCGTGAGATATGCACTGATATCAAAGAAGTCGAACTGTCCATCGTCGTTGATGTCGGCTTCCGGGATGCTGTCGCCGTATGCACCGATGAACTCGGAAATGTCGAAGAAGTCAAGTTCGAAGTCGTTGTTGAAATCAGCGATACATGCGGGAGAAATCCTGAACCCGATCGGCGAGATTCCATCAAGCGCGCTCACTGCGATCCCAGCCATGATGGTGCCGTCATCGGAGATCGCGGTGAGGTCAAGGATAATCATGTCCGATGGAACATCGATCCCTTGATCATCGAGGAAGTCCTTAACATCGATCATCCCATCTTCAGCGGTCCAGATGAATCCGGTAGCGGGGCTCGTGGGATTGAATACATTGAACCCGACGACTTTGGATCCATCGGGAGTCATTGATCGCACAGTCGCGAGCCCGCGTGGACCAACGGTGCCCGGGAGCACCCCGAGAATCTGTTCGTCCCAGCTGTTGCCGTTTTTGTGCCAGAGTGTTGCTTGGACATAGTCGAAAATTGGGCGGTAGGTGTTCCCGCCAATGATGGTCCCGTCCGGATTCACATAGTCAGCAGTTGTGAAACCTTCCTGAGCACTCAATCGAGTCAGCACGCCATTCTCCCACACAGTCGGCTGCCATACGCCATCGAAGCGCTCGTCCCAACCAACGACTACGGTTCCGTCATAGTTCACATGGTTCGCTCTGCTGTTTCCTCCGCTGGATCCGAGGTCCATGACTGCACCCGGAGCGCTTGCGATGGATGCGTGTGCTCCGCCTGTGTCGAAGTTGCCGGGTCTCCAGTAGAGTCCGACCACGCTTGAGCCGTCACCCGAGAGTCCCCACGCAGAACCAAGCGCCAGGTCGATCACCCCGCCATCCGCAGGAGTGGGGGGCATCAGATCGACCCATCCAGCTTCTTCGGTCCATAGGCCTTGGGTTGCAAGGGTGCCATCTGCAGTGATGATGGTGGCGCTGATCTTACTGCCATCGTCAGATACATCAGGAGTCCCGGCGCCTACTCCAAGCACGGATGTTCCTCTGCCCAGACTCTCTACCCCCGTTCCTCGTGTCCATCGAACGGGATCAAACCGAACATCATTGCCCACAATAACTGAACCATCTGTGGACATATCCAGTGGGTAGATTCCGGGGAGTATCTCGAATCGAATATCTTGGGCGTTGCTGATAGCCGCGAGGATGCTGAGCAGTGCGACTGATGATGCTGATTTCATGATGGATACTCCGGTTTGTGCCGTGTTGGGTTGGTGTGTATTTTGAAAGCGAGGCGCATCGGTTTTCACTGATGCGCTCGTGATCATTGAAAGAGAGCGTGTTTATGCTCGGCGACGACGGGTTGTTGCCAATCCGATCATGCCGAGGGCGGCGAGCCCACTTGGTGCTGGGACCGCGTTCCAAGAGAGATTGTCAACATAGGTGGTTGGGGAGAATCCGAATCCGACAATACGGATTTCGTCAAAGACCATCCCGCCATCAGCTGAGACATCGATCCATTCATCGCCAACTCCTCCCCACGAAGCGGTGATGAATGAGTTGGCGACTTCAGCGCCATCGTTGAAGACGAAGATGCCAACGCCGCCACCGATCGGGCCGGGAGGTCCTGATGGATCCCAGACTTGTGCACTGAAGTTGGTCAAGTCGGAATCGAATGTCATGAAGACCCCGAAGTTTCCGAAGAATGCGTTGTCTGTGCCGATCCAAGGCTCCACGAAGTCATCGACAACGTTGTTGCCGTCTCCAGATGACATGTCGGCGAGGCCGATGCCTGCCCACGCGTTGTTGGCAATGCCTGGTCCGGTTGGTCCGCTGACTTCATCAAAGTTCAGTGTGGTGCCGTAGGTCGTGCCGCTTGATCCCTGACTGACTGTGACAGTTCCGAGCGCCGAGCCCACCGTGAATGCGAGTGTTCCTAAGATTGCAGTTGCAGTGTTCATTGTTTTTACCTCTCTCAAGGGTGTGTTGGAAAGCCCCAGCGTCGGGTGCTTTCCATTCAAGATAGTGGTATTCAGACACCATGTCAATGTCAATTTTGACATTTTTCGTGTCATTTTCTCTTGTATCAATCTCAATCATCGCCTACGCTATGAACCAATGTCAGAACCCCCGCTCGTCCATATCCCGAAACAGAAAACCGTGCTCCCTGCAGCAGAAACAGCGTCTATACGCGATGTGATGGGGTCGTTTCAGGTTTTGCGATCTTCTGTTCTTGAGTTGTTCGGTGCCGCCGGGGTTGATCCCACAAAGACCCGGGAGCTCGCACGAGACTTGGGTTTAAATCGTGGGCTTGCATGGAAACTTTCGCGGGTCGCCCGATCTATCGACGGTACCGATGTCGCGCACGATGTTCCGGGAAAGCAGAGCATGGAGCGTTTCATCACCGTTTGCGAACAGCGCGGGGCGCATGCTTCACTCATATCCAAAGCTCGTGAAGCAACCGACGCGTTTGAGCGCAGCGTTGCATCTTGCTCGGGTGGACGAAAGACGCTCGCGATGCTGCTTGCAAACTCTGGAGAGAATGTCGCGTCTCAGGATCGTGAGCGTTCCCGCCGCATGCTCTTCGACGGTGCATGTTCCGTCTGGGGTGTGCAAGCGCAGACACGTTTCGTGTCGGTGTACCTGTGTCCTTCACGCACAGCGCCGGGCATGCTTGATGCGGCGCACGTGACCGGGTACATCGGGTTCCGTCAGTTTGGATCGCGTCCATGGCCGATGAGTTACGAAGCGGTGCACGACAAGGATGGGAAGACATTGCCCATCAACAAAGACCCGCTGGATGATGTTGGATACGAAGAGGGTGATCTTCAGCTGTTGCGCGAGTTCTGTGAGCCAGCGGATCCAAAGATCGAGGTCCAGATGCAGGGGGATTACAAAGTCTTCAACCTCGCGGCGGGTCCGGTCGGGAATCGGGGCTTGACAACCTGTGTGTTCGGGAGCTTTCTCCGGTCCATTTACTCCACCACGACGAACGAAGACCACGAATCCGCGGGATTCATGGTGATGCTCCAAACTCCAGTCGAGCGTGTGATTTTCGATTACTTCATCCACGATTCAGTTCGGCATTCGGGTGAAGTCGTCACCCATATGCTCGATCGTTTGACGTACCCTCACGACAACCGTGTCGAGAACTTCGATGCTCAGTCGATGGCCATCGCGGAGCAAGGGTACGATCTCCCAAGAGGGATCGATGGTGCCGCGACCGCACATCTCCCTTGGTATCCAAGGCTGATGCAGTTCATCGAAACAAGAACCGGCTACGGGATCAATGAGTTCCACGGATCGCGTTTCGAGATGACCTACCCTCCGATCTCGACCACACTGAGTCGGCGCATCGAAATTCAGTAATCTCGCTGAGCGATTGATGAGATCAAGTAATGGAGCCGGGGGGAATCGAACCCCCAAATATCGAGCTTTACGGATACGCGAGTGGGGGAGCGCGTCGCTAGAAGCGTCGTTGGTCAGTGTCCATTACTGACTCGTGTCAATCATGCTTGGCCATCATTGCCAGAGCATGTTCGTCAGTCTATTTGTGTCCTCGCTGAGAGTGCTTCCGAGAGGGGGCACCCATGAAACACGAGCATGCTGGATATGTGACGATCGATCTTGCTGAATCCGACTACTCAGATCTGATTCAACTCCTGGATTCTCGGATCAAGAGCGAACGCGCCCGCGCTGCTGCGTATAAAGCTCATCGGGATCACTCAAATCAAATGGTCGCTAGTGGCCGTATGTCGCAGCTGATCGCTCTGAGAAATGCTGTTGTGTCTGGATGTCGTCAGGAGGTGGACGATGTCTAAGGAAGCTACAGGCAACAGTGGGGCAGTAGGCAGTGCCCGCGAGGATCGCGGGTCTGCCTGCTCCCCTGCTGTGCCTCTTCCCGCCCGCCGGTCGCCGTCGGAGCATCGCCCCTCGCAAGAGGTCCGGGGCGATGCGGAGCGGCGAGTGGTGGGCGGGCCCCCCGCCCGTCGGGAGCCTGAGGTGCGGAGCCTTGGTATTTATCCCCGCATTGTAACACCGGGGATAGAAACCCAAAACCCGGATAATCAAGCACCAGAGCCGGGTATGTCCAGTCGGCCTGATTGGATTCGCTTGTCGGGTCCAGACTCGCAAAAGGAGTGGCTCATGGATCTAATCTGGTCAAGATATGGAGAGTACATGTCCATGAGTGGTGCAAAGCACTATGAGGCGGGTGCAATGTGGCCGTGTGGCATAATGATCAGTTGGCGGAAGAGTTCAAACGGATTGCTGATTGATATGCAAGGACAGTTTCTGTCATCGACACCAGTTGATGAGTTCATGAATCTGACACGAGAGATCATGATGCATGGCTTCCACTGCACACGGATCGATTTAGCGGTGGATCATGTTGGTATGGATCTTAACCTGTACACCAATGCAGTCGAGTCATGCGAATCGGGATGCTTATGTAAACTGCGCACCCATGCGCCAAACCCGGAATACAAAGCTGATGGGACTGTAACTCGCCGGTTGTTGAAAATCGGCCAGCGTGGTTCACCTGTTTGTGTCCGAATCTATGACAAGGGGCTCCACACGAAGCTGTTCCCATGCGGTCACTGGGAGCGATTTGAAGTCGAGTTCAAAGACGACAAAGCCCCTGAGGTTTGTATGGCATTAGTCCGTGCTGGAGATGAATTGCCAGATCTGATATGGCGGTATGTCATCGGTGCAGTTGACTTTCGTATCAAGAATGGGCGTTCAGAGCTCGACCGAAGACCTCGGTCTGGGTGGTGGGATGAGTATGTAGGCCATGCGGTACCCATACTGAATAAGCCGATCAGAAAAGAGAGTGGCTTCGAGAGCTGGTGTAACCATTTCCGAGTGACAGCCGGAGCGCGCCTGATACAACTCTCAAACATACTCGGCATGACACCCCAACAGTTCTTCAGTCAATTGATCGAGGGTCTTGAGCCATCAACTACGGTTGTGCCAGCGACGGTCGATGCTAAGAACTACATTCAATCGTTCAAGGACACCCCGCGCTAAACGCGGTGAGGAAGGAGCTGATATCGAAGAAGTCGAAGAGTCCATCTCCATTAAAGTCTGCTGTTGGGTCTTGGAACGTATATGAGGAAATGAAACTTGAAATGTCAAAGAAATCAAGCGATCCGTCGCCATTGAGATCAGTGAGGCAGTTCTTCGGGCAGTCGCTAACATCGATTATCTGAAGGCCAGAATCTTCATCTGCGATATAGGCGATAGAGCCCACTACGACAACACTGTGAGCGATATCATCTGTATCGTAGAAACCTAGAGAGAACGGGGCTGCCGAATCACTGATATCGATAATCTGTAAACCAGATCGCCCATTAGCGAGGTAGGCGGTCGTGCCCACAATAGTGACGCCGCGTACATCGCTGCTTGGTACTTCCCACGACTCAATTAGATTGGGAAATTCTGGAGTACTGATATCAATGATCTGCAAACCTGAGTCCATATCCGCGACATATGCAGTTGTGCCGATAATCTCTACAGAAAGTGCATAATCAGGAGTGTCGTATGAACCAATGAGACTGGGTAAAGTCGGATTGCTCACGTCGATGATTTGCATGCCAGAAGAGCCGTCAGCTACATATCCAGTGGTCCCTACAATCGTGATACTATTGGCTTGCCCGGGTGTGTCATATGACCCAAGGATTGATGGGGCGAGAGGTGTGCTGACATCAATGATCTGAATACCTGATCCGTCAGCCACATACACAGTTGTGCCTACAACAGCTAAGCCTATAGCGCGGCTAGGTGTTTCATATGAGCCAAGAAAAGCCGGTGCTTCCGGATCGCTGATGTCGACAATCTCTAAGCCAGATTCCAAACCAGCAACATAGGCGATGTCTCCATTAACGGCGACACTGACAGCTTCATCAAGGGTCGCGTATGAGCCAAAACTTGAGGGGGCCATTGAATCACTAATGTCAATAATCTGTAGGCCGGAGTTTCCATCGGCAATGTAGGCTGTTGTGCCTAAAACTACCAAATCGAAGGCTTGATCAGGTGTTTGGTACGCTCCTAGGAGCGGGGGTGACTTGGGGTCGCTAACATCGATGATTTGCAGCGAAGTGTCATCAGCGACGTATGCAATGGTCCCATTCGTTGTCACGCTAAGTGATTGGCCTGGAGTTTCGTATGAACCTATAAACTCAACGTCGGCCGGATCGCTGACATTATAGATTTGTAGGCCATCTCTAGAATCAGCGACATAGGCTGTGGTGCCGTGAATAGTGATGTCATAGGCAGGGTTTGGGGTATCGAAGGATCCCATATTAACCGGTACTTCAGGGTTGCTAATATCAATCATTTTGATGTCGTCATAATTGCTGGCTAAATATGCGGTTGAGCCATGAATAGCGACGCTACGAGAATTTTCACCATAGCTGTAAGTACTAATGAGTTCAGGTGCTGTAGGAATACTAATATCAATGATTTGCAGTCCAAAATGCCAATCAGCAACATAGGCTAAGCTGCCGACAATTTCTACTGCGCGTGCCCGTCCAGGCGTATCGTATGATCCAATAGATAGCGGTGTAGATGGGTCACTTATATCGATGATAAGCAGGCCAGAATCCAAATCGGCGACATAGGCATAGTCGCCCACTACAGTGACATCTTGAGCACTGCTCGGTGTTATATGCATGCCAACAAGTATGGGATCTGCAGGATTACTAATGTCAACAATATGTAGATCACCATCAAATCCGCCATTGGTGAAGTATGCTGTAGTGTCAACAACTGCAACATCTTCAAATTTTCCAGACTTCCCATATGATCCGAGAAACAATGGATTGGATGGATCACTGATATCAAGAATCTGCAGCCCAGCCCAATCTGCTACATAGGCGGTGGTGTTTTGGATAGCGACTTCATAAGTTCTGCTTGGGGATTCATACGATCCGAGGTAATCCCGATTTCGACAGACCATCCCATCAGCATGTGCTTGTGACACAGCGGCTGAAATGAGACTCAGCGCGATTGCGGCAAATATCGACTGCAGGTATATGTGCATAATGTGTACAAGCTCCAGAGTATGAACATCGATTTTATTCGAAGTCCCATTGGATTAAAAGCTCAAAACAGTCAGACTTTGCCAGCGATGCGATTGCGGTAACTGGTCTATAGCCCGGTGATTGATATTGATGCCTGTGACAAACAACGACAAACCGTGACAAACACCGAATTATTGTGGTATTTGTTCGCATAGGCTTGACAGCATCGCAAGTAAGCATCATATGCACGCATGAAAAGCAGAGACCGCATCACGACCACGCTGGATTCCTCGCTCATCGAACGTATCGATCGTGTCGCCGAGTTTCGGAATGAATCACGATCAGCAACCATCGACCGGATGCTCGCAAATGGCATCGAGGATGAGGAGAAGATGCTGGAATCAATCGGGGTAGGGGTGCAGGGCCGGATCATCGCGCTCCTCATCGAAAATCCGAAGATTCTGAACTCCTTATCCAAAGCCGTCGGCGAGGCGCTCACTGATGAACAACTCGCCAGTATCGAAGAGAGTGGGTCGGATGTGATCGCTGCTGGGAAACGCTATCGAAACTACAAGAAAACTGTCGTGGAGAAAGGAAAGAAGTGATCAGATGCAAAAATCAGATCGGCTCATAGCAATCAAGGATGTAGCCAAGATGCTGTGCATGAGTGTCCGCACAATGGAACGGCGTATCAAAAAGGGTTTGATGCCTCCACCTGAATACAACGGGCCAAGACGGGTTTATCGCGAGTCTGTGATACCTGTGCTCATCAAACAAGCGACAAGGGGGGAATCATGAGCTCTCTCAGTCCACACACCGAAGTCGGGTATGTCAAGCGGAACAAACGCAAGGGCAAGCCCTATGGCAACTACATCGGCTACTACAGATTCCCTGACGAGGTTGAAATAACGAAGATCAACCTCCAAATCAGAGATAAGCGATTCGCTGAGCAGAAACTTCGCGAGCTTATTGAACAAACGCACGCTGTACGAACAGGGCTGAAGCCAAGTGATGAACTGCTCAACGCAGCCGCTAAGCCACTTGCGGAGTACATTGAAGACTACGTACTGAGTATGAAGGCGCGCAAACTCAAGCACGAAACGATTCGGAAGATTGGGCCGATGCTTCGGCGCTTGTTCAATGATTGCGAATGGAATCGGATATCAGATCTTTCGGCATCTGGCTTTGAGTCATGGCGTGCTTCTGTGGCTCTCTCATCGAAAGCACAAAACCATCACTTGAATACAGCGAAGGCGTTCACGAACTGGCTCATCACGATTCAAGTCTGTGAACGGAATCCGTTCAAGGGGATTAAGCCTGCAAGGGTGATTGGCAACGAAACCCGCCCCAGACGGGCGCTCAACATAGACGAGGTCGATCGTTTGGTGAAACACTGTCCGTGTCCACGCCGACGGATGATCTACATGATCGCTTTTGCCACCGCTGCACGCAGCTCGGAGATGAAGGGCTTCCGATGGTCAGATATTCACCTCTGCTCGAATGATCCCGCGATCACATACCGAAATAGCAACACCAAGAGCACAAAGCCTGAGCGCAATCCAATACCCCATTGGCTTGCAGATTCATTGCGAGAGTTCAAGCCAGAGAACGCCAAGCCTGATGATCTGGTGTTCTCGAAATGGATTGGTAACCATTCGCTGAACAAGGATCTTGAAAGAGCTGGGATTCCAAAACACAATGCACACGGCGAATCAGCGTGTTTGTATTCACTCAGGCACGGGTTCAATCAGACAATGTTGGAATCCAACATTCCGTTCCGACATGCCCAGCGATTGATGCGGCACAGCGACCCCAAGCATACCGCCAACACCTATCTTGATTCAGATGGCCTCAACCTTCGTGAGAGTATCGATAAACTCCCCGCGGTCGGAGAGCACCCGCGCGTCGCCAGAAGCGTCGTTGAGGTGGTCGAGGAGCGACTCGGAGTGTCAGTGAATGTCGCGGTGAATGAAAATTCTGATCTTCAAAGAACCGCAATCGCTGTTTCTGGACGGGAATCCATGACACCAAATGTCGCAGAGTGTCCAGATCATCAAAGTAAATGGAGCCGGGGGGAATCGAACCCCCGTCCCGGGATTGTCAGTAGAGTGCTTCTACGAGTGTAGTCGTTGGTTTGATCTCGACCTTACACCGGGCAACGACACCCTGTGGTTTGGTCCAGTCTCTTGAAACCTCCTTGCCAATGCGCCAAGAGACGCCACGCATTGACCAGCCCGATGATCGTGATCCACCACCTCATCGGGCGTCGAGTGGTGGATCCGTAGCCACTATTAGGCTGCGAGTGCGTACTGCGGTTCGGCAGATATAAAGTTGCGTACTTTTTACGAGGCTAGCACGCTCCTCGACTCGCCACACAAAACCTTCCCAATCCGGTCGAATGCCATATCGGCCCCAATGAAACGCTACCGGACCGACCGATAGCATGCCCAGATCTTACGCAGATCGGATGCCCTGTGTTCGCAGATCAGCGACTTTGGACGCACCCGCCGGACAGGGCATCCTCAGGGCAGCAATTTCTTGTTCAAGGATAACCCGGATGGACCAAATCGATTTCGGCTGGTTCCATTCAATTTCGAAAAAATCATTGATATTTCAGGGGTTTCGGGTACATTGGATCGTAGCTCGGCAGATGAGTGCTCGGCTGTTTTCACATTCTCAGATGAGGGTCCCGATATGTTCACGAACTCCCAGAAACTTACTCTTTGTGCAGGTATGGCGCTCTGTGCCTCGACCACGCTCGCCGCGGGCGTTGCCAAGTCGACGACCAAAGCCGCTCCTGCCAACACGATGACCATGGATCAGCACAAGCTGGTTATGACCAAGCAAGTCTCGCGCTCGACCGCAGAGAAGCGGGCACTGATCCGTGAGAACCAAGGCGACCTGCACCACTCCGTCGCTCGGATGTGGAACGAGGTTCTTCTGGACTCGATCCGCAAGGACTTTGCCCGTCCGACTGTGCACGCACGCAACCTGTACCACACCAGTGCAGCGATGTGGGACGCGTGGGCCGCGTACGACGAGCAGGCTGACCAGATCTTGCATCAAGAGAAGCTCTCGGCTGATGATGTCGAAGCTGCTCGTGAAGAAGCAATGAGCTACGCAATGTACCGTTTGCTTCGTCACCGGTTCCTCTTCTCGCCGGCACTGCCGTTCATGTTCCCAGAGTACGACCTGCTGATGGGCGAACTCGGATACGACACCAGCTTTACCTCGGAAGTCGGCGACAGCCCGGCAGCACTCGGGAACCGCATCGCGGCAACCATCATCGCTCATGGTTTGGCTGATGGTTCGAACGAACAACTGGGATACGCGAACCTCCGCTACCTCCCGATCAACCCGCCGTTGCTCCCTGACTTCCCAGGGAACCCCGACATCATCGATCCAAACCGCTGGCAGCCACTCGCGCTCGAGTTCTTCCTCGATCAGAGCGGCAACCCAATCCCAGGCGGATACCCAGACTTCCTGAGTCCAGAGTGGGGCGATGTGACCTCATTCTCACTCAATGAAAACGATCTCGATGTGTACAACGCACGCGGATCCGATTGGGCTGTCTGGCACGATCCGGGCGCTCCTCCGTACCACGGCACAGAAACCGAAGACAGCTACAAGTGGGGATATGAGATGGTTGTTGCTTGGTCATCACACCTAGATCCCGCAACTGGGGTAATGATCGATGTTTCACCCGGTGGAATTGGGAATGCGCAACTTCCAGAGGTCGCACAAGAGCAGGAATATTACAACTTTGCAGATGGAGGCGATTGGGGGCAGGGCTGGGATCTCAATCCGGTTACAGGGCTCCCATATGAACCACAAGTTGTGCCGCTGGGTGACTATGCCCGCATCTTGGCAGAATTCTGGGCTGATGGTCCCGATTCCGAGACACCTCCTGGACACTGGTTCAGTGTGATGAACTATGTCTCTGATCATCCGTTGTTTGAGAAGAAATTCATGGGTGAGGGACAAGTCCTTGATGACCTTGAATGGGATGTTAAATCCTACTTGGTCATGGGAGGATCAATGCATGATTGTGCAATATCTGCTTGGTCTGTCAAGGGGTATTACGATTATGTGCGGCCTGTTTCTGCGATCCGCTATATGTGTGATCTCGGACAATGCACAGACGAGAATCTTGCAAGTTATCATCCTGGTGGAATCAATCTGATGCCCGGTGTGATCGAGTTGATCACTGCAGAAACCACTGCTCCAGGCGAGCGTCACGAGATGCTCATTGGAAATGAAGGCAAGATTGCGGTCAATGCTTGGAGAGGACCTACTTTTATTGATGATCCAGATACAAGTGTCGCGGGTGTCGGCTGGATTCTTGCTGAGAACTGGTGGCCGTATCAGCGACCAAGCTTCGTATCGCCGCCATTTGCTGGGTATGTATCTGGGCACTCAGTCTTCTCACGAAGCGCAGCCGAAGTTATGACTCTGCTGACTGGAACACCCTTCTTCCCAGGTGGAATGGGTGAGTTTGAAGCTCCGATGAACGAGTTCTTGGTCTTTGAGGATGGTCCTTCAATGGATATCACCCTTCAATGGGCCACTTACCAAGACGCCTCTGATCAGACTTCACTGTCGAGAATCTGGGGAGGAATCCATCCTCCTGCTGACGACCTCCCAGGCCGTCATATGGGACAAGTAATCGGACCAGAAGCATTCACCGAAGCTCGCCGGTACTTCAGCGGGCTCAAGTCCTGTCCAGCAGATTTCCAAGGCGACGGCGTCGTGGACTTCTACGATGTGTCCAAGTTCATCAGCGCCTACATGAGCAACGATCAACTCGCAGACATCTCGCGTGACAACCAACTTAATGTAGATGACATCTTCGAGTTCATCGATGCGATGAAGAACGGATGCCCATAAGTTTGTAATTGAAAATCCTAGTGACCCAGACTCACCCGCACTGGTGCGGGTGTTTCTTTATCAAGTCTCGGTCATGCCCTTGACGAGGATTGCACAGCAATCGAGCTGATAGCGCTGAGGAATCGGTCGATGTCCTCACTCGTGGTCATCGGACCCGGCGAGACCCGAATGCCTCCATCCTCGTCGTTCCCGAGCGAGTGATGCGCGAGCGGTGCGCAGTGTGAACCGGCGCGCGTTGCGATGTTGTGCTCTTGATCAAGGACACCCGCGACCATCCGTGCGGGCATGGATTCAATATTGAACAGCACGACCGGCGTGCGTCCTTCGATGCTCGGTTTGCCGTAGATCTTGACCCCCTCGATCTGCTTGAGACCATCAAGAATCTGGTTGGTCAATGCCATCTCGTGGTCATGACTGGATGGGTCACGCGCGTCCATCGCCGCGATCAGACCCGCGAACCCGACCGCGTTGCTGGTCCCCGCTTCGAGTGCATCGGGGAGATTGGTGGGCATTTCGAGTCCCGGGGCTTTCGAGCCGGTCCCGCCGCGTCGTTCGCAGAACACGCGTGGATTCTCTTTCTCGCAGTTGTCCGGGAACGCTCGGCAGCTCAGGTACAACGCCCCTGTGCCGGTCGGTCCACCAAGCCCCTTGTGACCCGCGATCGCGAGCAGATCGATGTTCATCTCTTGGACATCAACCGGGAAGTGACCGAGAGTCTGAGCACAATCCACAAGCACCAGCGCATCGGGCGCTGTTTCGCGAACCGCTTGAATCGCTTCCTTGATTGGTTGGATTGTCCCCAGGGCGTTGGATGCATGGGTCAAGCACACCAGCGCTGTGCACTCCGTACACGCTTGGGCGATCTTCTGAGGATCCAGACAGCCTTCTTCATCACAATCAACAAGGACAAGATCAACCTTGTTGTCGGACGCATAACAGTGGAGCGTGCGCAGGACCGCGTTGTGCTCAACAACCGAAGTGATCACACGGATCGGATCTTCGCATCCGGCGCGCTGCGCCGCGCGGATCACGCCATGGATCGCGAGGTTGAGCGCATCGGTGCAGCCGTGGGTGAGCACAATGCGCGACGGGGAGGGGGCATTGATAAGCTGAGCAATCTTGAATCTCGCTTCCTCGATCACATCACACGCGGCCCGAGCGAGGGTGTGACCGCCGCGTCCCGGATTCCCGGCTTTGGTGTTGAGGAAGTCAACCATCGCTTCACCGACGCAAGGCTTCTTCGGCCAGCTGGTCGCGGCGTTATCGAGATACAAAAAAGATTCACTCATGAAACCCTCTCTCGTGCTTCTCGCAATCTCGTGAGAACCCCTGTCCGAACACAGAATCCTCATATACTAGAACGGAATCATCATATTCCATCGGACCGTTCCTTGCCCGAGTTCGAGCACTCTGGAGTCCAGTATGCAGATCGCCGTCATCATCCCCGCCGCGGGAATGTCCACCAGATTCAATCGGTCGGGTTCAGAATCTGACCCCCTCAGCAGCGGGAGATCCAAGCTCGACGAGGATCTCGGCGGGAAGACCGTCCTGCAGCGGACCATCGAGTTGTTCAATACCAGACCAGAAGTCCATCAGATCATCGTCGCAGGGCCGCATGATCCGGCGTCTATGGAATCCTTCAAGCTCAGACACGGAGATCGACTGAACCTGCTCGGCGCCGAGCTCGTCGCAGGCGGGAAGGACCACCGCTGGCAGAGCGTCCAGTCCGCGCTCGATCGGGTCACGGAAGATGCGACCCACATCGCGATCCATGACGCGGCGCGTCCCGCGACCCCTCCGGAACTCATCGACCGGGTCTTTGATGCCTCGGCTCGATTCAACGCGGTCATTCCCGCAGTTGCCGTCAGCGACACGCTCAAACGCGTTTCGAGTGAACCCATCGACGACAAATCCGAAGCCGACCCGCTCGCAGCGATTCTCGGTGCGGGGGGATCCAATCCCATGCAAGAAGTGGTGGATGGGGTTGATCGAGTTGATCTTGTACAGGTCCAAACGCCTCAGGTGTTCGAACGCTCACTGCTGATCCGCGCATACGCTCAAGAAGATCTCACAAGCACTGATGATGCAGGGCTTGTCGAAAGACTCGGTGAACAAGTGGTCACTGTGCAAGGCGACGAGCGGAACCTGAAGCTCACAAGGCCTGGAGATTTACCAGTCCTGCGCGCGATCATGAATGTGCACACCAAATCAACGCGTGCGTCGCATAAAAGATTCTGAGTTATTCCGCTTCTTGCTCTCCGGCGCAGTACATCCCCATCGAGATGACCATCCGTTTCGATCCCGGCTTGCGGGGTTTGTCTGCAAGCAACCCGATGATCGCATCAATGTGTGTGTTCAGTTCCTCAAGCTCGTCTTCGTCGAGCCAACCAGCCGGACTCCCAACAAAGGTGTCACGGTGCGGAATCGGCAAGACCGCTTCACCAGAATCGAAGGCTTTGGTGATTTTCTGACCTGTATCCTTCAACGACGCGCGAGCAAACTCACCAAGCGCTTTGACCATCTCAGGCTTCCGCGGACGGTACCGCATGAACTCGAGCTTAGTGGTGTACACCTTCGCATCGCGACGAGATGTGCTCTTGGTCCCGATATCGATCAGCAATCCGACCTCGACAAGCTGATCGATATGTCTGTAGAGCGATGCGGGCTTGCGTCCCATCTGCTCCGCAATCTCGCGGATGGACGCTTCCCCCTGACTCAAGACCACCTGGTGGATCTCGTGACGCATGGGTGAACACAGTGCTCGGATCTGGTCGGGGCAATCGATCGTCTGATCATCTGGCGGGCGTTTGAATGGCATAGAGAGAGAATAGTCGACAAATTAATTTGCAAACTGCAACAAATGCAAAATAATGCCGTATACATCTGTACGCGGTACGACGATGTGCGTCCTCCGTTGCACAGTTAGGAGAAACCATGAAAACCCCACGCATTGCGTGCGTGATCGGGTCGGCGATCGTTGCGTCGATTCTTCACGCTCAACCTGTTACCGATGACTTTGAATCACACCCGCTCGGCGCCTTTCCGGGAGGAGAGTGGCATGACATCTCCGATCGCGTAGTCGATGCGCCAGCCGAGACACCGACGATGCTGGTTGTGGAGACTGTGAATGCGCAGGGACAGCCAACCCGAGCCGTGCAGACCAATCAAGCGCCGGGGACCAACGGGCTCTATCAGTATGTCTCCCCCGACACGGCGATCCATCATCTGCGGATGAATGTCCGGGTCGATTCGATGCACTCCGCGAATGCGGGTTGGCCGGTCAGTATGGGGTACTCCCGCTATCTCGGGGAAGGAGATGTGAATGCGAACCCGCAAGCACTGATCTATGTCTGGACAGGCCGAGTCTGGAATCTCTTTCTGGCGCTGGGAGATGGGCGTCCTGCGCTTGACCTACGGATCCATGGACCACAACTGATCGTTGGGCGCTGGTACACGCTCACGCTGGATGTCGATGTAAAGACCGGCCGATTCGATGCGAAGGTCTTCGACGCTGTCACAGGCGATCTGCTCAACAGCAGATCGCAGATCTATCCGGGATGGGACCCAGAGGTCGATTCGTTCACTTCCATCACAGTGTTCGACGGCGGCGATGTCAACTCGCCTCTCCAAGGACAATCGACCATCGATGATGTGTACTATTCAACAGAGCTTGAGCCGGATTGTCAGGTTGATCTCACGCTCGATGGTGAACTCGATTTCTTCGATGTGTCTGCATTCCTCACGGCATATGCCGCGGGTGATCTGGATGTCGACTTCAGCAATGACGGGGTGCTCGATTTCTTTGATATCTCCACATTCCTATTCTTGTTTAGCGAAGGGTGTCCGTAAGAGCGCCCTGAGGATCGATACAAAGAACAGCCGACGATGGGAGACATCGTCGGCTGTTTGTTTTTGTATTCAAGATGTTGGAGAAGGTTCAGTACCGACGGATGACACCCTTGCCGATGCCGTGGATCTGGCAGAACTGCACGCGGATCGGATCAAAGTCCGGGTTCGCGGGCTGAAGACGGATGTGATCCGCTTCTTTGTAGAAGGTTTTGAGGGTGGTCGATCCGTCTTCGAGCAGCGCGACGACGCGATCGCCGTTGGACGCGACCTGAGCGCGTTTGAGGAGGATGAGATCCCCGTCGAGGATGCCTTCGTCGCGCATGGACTCGCCGTCCACGATGAGTGCGAATGTGGATCCCGCGTCATCGACCGATCCGAGGAACTCGACGAGATCGACCTCGTCGGCTTCCGCGACCTTCTCGATCGGGTAGCCCGCGGCGATCTTACCGACCAGCGGGTATTTCATCGGACGAGATTCATCCGGGACCGCGATTCCCTCAGCGATCGACAAAGAGCGTGCCTTGTTCGCTTCGCGAATCAGGGCGCCTTTTTTGATCAACGCTTCGACGTGTTCGAACACGGTCACTTTGCTGACCCCGATCTCGTCGGCGAGCTCTTGCATCGTCGGGGAATAGCCACGGCGAATTCGTGAATCGCGGATAAGCTGGAGAATTCGGAGCTGCTTTGGAGTGAGATTCATGGTTCTGATCCTTCCACTTGCTTGTTCGGGTCGCGTGCTCGCTGTTGGAGACGGACTCATCACTGGAGTTCCTGTGCCTAGATTCTGAAATCTCGATGCGGCAAGACGCCGATGCGAGCGTGTTGATTCGATCCTTCACAGCGGACAGAAGCGTGCGCTGGGTGTTCAGTGTCCGTTGGCCGCAGACGACCAGACCAAGATCCAGCATCCGCTGACGACGGGCAACCTTGATCAACCCCTGCTCAAAGGACAGTCCACGCGTCGATCGATGAGGATCTTCGTCATGGATTGTGTTCGCGGCTGCTCCGAGAGACGAAGCAGGGCGGAGTGTGAGCGATCGGATGGTGGCATGATGATCGTCATAATCGAATGTGTAATCGCCACCAGGGCCGAGCTTGAGGAGTGGTGTTTGCGTCTGTCTTGTCATCTGAGATACTCGGATTCAGTTCTTGAGTTTGAGGAGTCCGGCTATGTTGGACTCGTTTGCTCTTGTTCTGATCGGGTCTTTCTCGGGTGATCAAACACCTTTTCTTTCATTCTGTTCGGTCAATGATAGCCGATCATTGCCCCGACGACAAGCCAATATCCCGTTTCTGAGGTATTTGGGGCGAAAACCTCCCGAAATGAGGTGTTATCGGAGCAAAAAAATCCCGGCGCAAATCCTGCCGTGACCCAAACATTCATCGCGTTATCGGGTCTGGGCTCGCATCTAGATGCGTTCGAATCGGGATCCCGCTCGTTTGATTCGCCCTTGGATCTCCAGCATCGTTGCCGCGGCTCGCACTTGTCCTGGTTCGAGTCCGAGTTGCTCGGCGATTTGATCACCGGTTTTGGGTTCGCTGAGCGATTCAAGAATGCTCCGTCCAACCGGATCAACCTCTCCGATCGGTTCTTGAGTGTGCGGAGGGGATGGTTGAGAGGATTGCTGGGTGCTGATTGCACTGGAACGAGCGGGGTGATGACGCACGCCATGATTGAGGTGTCCGGCGGCGCTGCGTTCGAGAATCTCGATGATCTCCCCCGGCTCAGTGACCAGATGGGCTCCAGATTTCAGCAAATCGTTGCTGCCTCCTGAGGCGCTCGAGTCGATGCGTCCTGGGATCGCGAACACCTCTCGGCTGTGGTCTTCCACGGCGTGACGAGCCGTGATGAGCGCCCCGGATCGGCGTCCCGCTTCGATCACCAGTGTGCCGAGCGAGAGTCCTGAGATGATGCGATTCCGAGCCGGGAAGTTCTCGCTGCTGGGAGGGGTGTGGAACGGGAGTTCCGAGATGATCGCTCCGCCTTGCTCGACGATTCGATCGAAGAGTTCTGCATTCTCCTTCGGGTAGACATGCCCGAGCCCGCAGCCCAGCACGACGAGCGTCTGACCACCCGCATTGATCGCGCCGAGATGGGCGGCTGAGTCGATGCCTCTTGCACCTCCCGACACAATGGTGAACCCGGCGCTCGCGAGTGATCCAGCGAATCGCGATGCCTGTTCGGTGCCGTAGATGGTGCATCTCCGAGATCCGACCATCGCAAGAGTGGGGGAGTGGGTTTCGGGGTCGATCGAGCCGCGGTATTGCAGGATCGGAGGCGCTCCAGGGATCGCGTGCAGCAGCGGGGGGTAGTGCTCGTCCATCATCGTGACGATCGAGCAGCCGGCATCTTCGAGGACCTTGAGCTCATCATCCACACGCGCACTCGCATCGGGACGCGAAGTCACGATGCCCGACGCGGTCCGCTGACCGATGCCTTCGACCCGCGTGAGTTGACTCTGCGACATCGACATCACCGCACTGGGAGAACCCGCGGCTTGGATCAGTCGATCAATCCGGACCGGACCCAATCCCTTGATGAGCGTTAACGCGAGCAGATCCCGGGATTCAGGGTTGGTGATCATTCTTCGAATGACTCGACAAGATCGACCTTCGCATAGCCCTTGTTTTTGGTCTTCTCGTTGTGTTCGAGGAGGCGACCAACAACTTCGATATCGGTGCCTGAACGAACGCTGGTCAGGGCGCGCATCAGCACGATCTGCTGTGTGTACTGGAACGCGGGATCGGGTCTGCGGATCGTTACAAACACCCGCTTGCCTTCGGGGGTCCGATCGGTCGCATCGATGCGGATCGACCATCCTGGAGACGGAGCTTGCATGACCAGCAACTTGCGTCCATCGAGTTCACGGACCGACATCAATGGGGCGCTCTGCATCCGGAGAGCCGCGTCCTCGTCGCGCTCCCAAATCCGCTGGATGCACCCGCTGCTCGGGACCATAAGCGTGATCAGGAGCACGCATGAAAGCACCGCAAGCACGCTCGCATTTCGGCTTCGTCGACTTGTGGAGTGGTTGGTATGGATGCCGAGCATGAAAGAATCTCCCCTGTGTTCGATATGTGTATGGTAGTGGGGAGAGAGACTCCATGCAAGCAAGAAGTCGAAGCGCGTCGTATGCGTGAGCGTTACGCGTAGAGATCCAGCACCCGACCGGTTGCTGGCTCGAGTTGTTGGTACAGGCGTGTTTCCTTGGTCGCGACGACAGGATCGGGCTGAACCTCCAGCAACTCACCCAGATTTGGGAGCAGGGGGGTGGACATGGAACCCGCAGTCTTGGGGTGCGGGGATTCGTCGTGAACATGGATCTCTGAGAGCTCGAACTGATCGTGTCCACGCGATGCGATCCGGTTCGCTTGCAGGAAGCGGTGGAACGGAGCGGACCCAGGCGGAGCATCAAAGGCATCTCGCTGATCGACGGCTTTCACGCACCGAACGACGGGGTTGATCAGGTATTGGGATGACACGCCGGATACGGACATGCCAAAGGAGTTGCGAGCACAGAGCCGATCGAGGTGTGCACAGGCATGGTCCGGGAATACTGATCCGGATCACTCAGCAAGAGGATTCTATGGAGTCCCGCTGTGATCGCAGCGATCCGGATCATGCGGGATGTTGCATCAGCACAACACGAATCAAGCATCGGGTGTGGCGTACCATCCCCACGATGCGGACTGATGAACTCGACTTTGAACTCCCAGAATCGTTGATCGCGACGACCCCGGCTTCGCCGAGGGACTCATCTCGGCTGCTCGTGGTCTCTCGTTCAGACCCGAACCGACTCGAAGATCGTGTGTTCTCTGATCTCCCTTCGCTGCTCGCGCCGAGCGATCTGATGGTGTTCAACCGATCGAGCGTACTCCCGGCACGAATCAAAGGCGTGAACCAAGAGACCGGGGGGGGATTCGAGGCGCTGTACCTCTTTGAGGCTCCGGGGTCCGATGCCGATCGATTACTCTGGGTCGCGTATGTCAAGACCAAGCGTCCGCGCGTCGGTCGTCGGGTGGAGGTCTTTGATCCAAGCGGACAGAAGACGGGGGTGGTGCTGGAGTTTGTTGAGCAGTACCCAAGCGAAGGTCCGGGGGCATGGGTGCTGTCGGTCACAGGCGCTTCGGATGGATCAACCACGGATTCTGTGCTCTGCTCGATCGGTGGAACTCCGCTCCCGCCGTACATCGTGTCGCAGCGCAAGGCACGCGACGAGGTTGTTGATGATGAGCACGATCGCGACGCGTACCAGACGATGTACGCAGATCTCAACGATCCCGGCTCGGTCGCGGCTCCAACAGCGGGGCTGCATTTCACCGATCGGGTCATGAATGGACTCCAAGAACGACGCGTCTCCACCGCTGAGGTCGTGCTCCATGTCGGCGCGGGGACCTTCAAACCGATCGATGCGGAGCATCTCGAGGATCATGACATGCACTCCGAGCAGTGCTCGATGGGATCAGCGCTGGACTCATTCAGGGACGGGAAACCCAATCTTGATGAATCGGGACGCGTGATTGCCGTGGGATCGACCAGTGCGCGGACGCTTGAGAGCTTCGCTCAGGTCCACAGATCGGGTGGTTCGATCAGCGGGCAGATGGATACGGACATCCTAATCTCGCCGGGGTATCAGTGGGAATGGGTCGATGGGATGGTGACCAACTTCCATCTCCCCCGATCCACGCTCATCGCGATGGTCGCGAGTCTGCTCGATGATCAAGGGAACGGGATCGAGCGGGTGCGATCGATCTATGCACACGCGATCCACAATCGGTACCGCTTCTTCAGCTACGGCGACGCGATGCTGATTCTTCCTTGATCGTGGTATGGCGGTCGCGATGGATGTGGTACAGTGGAAAAGTGCCGATTCTGAGCACGCTGAGCCGATATGGACGACGCTGAGCACTGTGGAAAATGCTCATACCTAGGGTGAGTGGATGAACCTGAGCATACTGATTCAAGATCTCGAACTCGCTGCGCTCAGTGAAGCGGAGAGCGCGGATCGCGTGCGGATCTGTGATCTGACGGAGGATTCGCGCACGGCGATGCCCGGCTCGTTGTTCATCGCGCGCAGCGGGACCAAGGACGATGGTTCGAAGCATCTCGATGAAGCGATCCACGCCGGGGCGGTTGCTGTGGTGACCGATCGGCGCGATGCATGCTTGCCCGATGGGACGCACGCGAACCTCTACCACGCGCCGAATGCGGCTCAGATCGGTGCGATCATCGCCGAGCGTTTCTACGGCCAGCCGAGTCAGCAGCTCAGAGTCGCTGGGGTGACCGGGACCAACGGGAAGACCACCATTGCGCATCTCACGCAGCAGGTGCTGCGGCACGCAAAGCTCAAGTGCGGGCTCATCGGGACAGTCGAGATCGACGACGGTCGTGAGCGGAGCAGTGCATCGATGACCACGCCTCCAGCGATCGAGCTGAGCAGAACACTCGCGACGATGGTTGAGCATGGATGCGGTGCGTGCTCGATGGAAGTGTCGAGTCACGCGCTCGATCAGGGACGCACGAGTGCGGTTTCGATTGATGCCGCGGGATTCACGAACCTGACCGGGGATCATCTGGACTACCACAAGACGCTCGAAGAGTACGGCCGGGTCAAAGCGACACTCTTCTCGAGTCTCCGCGCTGGTGCACAAGCCGTGATCAATATCGATGATCCTTCGAGCGGACTTATGTTGCAAGCGTGCGGAGCAGGCGTGAACATTGATCGCTGTTCGATGTCCGATGACTCGGCTGATTGGTTCGGGACGATTACGGATCGATCGCTCGATGGGATGCAGCTCAGTATCCAGTCCCCGATCGGAACAATCGAACAGCGCGTGCCGTTCTTTGGTGATTACAACGCGAGCAATGTGCTGATCTCGCTCGGACTCGCGGGGTCACTTCTCGCACGATCGGGTATGGATGAGCAGAGCCGAAGGTTGGTGCTTGAGGAATCGCTTCGGGATCTCAAACTCCCGAAGGGACGGCTCCAGCGTGCGGAGAGTCACGCAGACGATGTGCGGGTCTTTGTCGACTTTGCACACTCAGACGATTCGATCAGGAGTTCACTGAGCGCCCTGCGGAGCGTGCTCCCGGATGATGCGTCGCTCTGGTGTGTGTTTGGTTGCGGCGGAGATCGGGACCGGACCAAGCGGCCTCGGATGGGACAGGCGGCGTGCGATGGATCGGATCGCGTGGTGCTGACAAGTGATAATCCACGCAGCGAAAATCCGTCAAGGATTGTCGATGATGTGCTTTCCGGATTGGATGCTTCTCAGCGAGCGAAGGTGGAGGTCCAGATAGACCGATCCCACGCGATCCGCTTTGCGATCGAGCACGCACAATCCGGCGATGTCATTGTGATCGCGGGCAAGGGGCACGAGTCCGAGCAGATCATGCTTGGCGCATCGGGTGAACTCGTCGCGCATGAGTTTGATGACGCAGCGCACGCGAGGGTAGAGCTGCAGACCCGGCGCGCGACTGCACAACGAACCGAGGAGATCGCATGACCGGGTTGGATTGGAAGACGATCAAAGAGTGCACTTCGGGACGATGGGCGATCGATCCAAACGCGGATCAGGATCCTCCGGTCGGTCTTGCGATCGACTCGCGCGAGCTCAAGCGCGGGCAAGCGTTTGTTGCGTATGTCGGCGCTCAGGTTGATGGACACACCTATCTGAGCAGCGCCCAGCGTCAGGGTGCCGCGTTGTGCATCGTGACCAACGAGCACGCGATCCCGGATGACTACGCGACCCCAACGCTGGTTGTCGATGACGCGACAGACGCGATCACCGAACTCGCTTCGCGATGGAGAGCACTGCTCAGCGGGACCGTCATCGGCGTCACAGGATCCAATGGCAAGACCACCACGACGCGCCTGATCCACGCCGTGCTTTCCAATGATGGACCAAGCTGGGTCTCCTCGAAGAGCCACAACAACGCGATCGGCGTCCCGATGTCCATCCTGAACACCCCGATCGAATCAAAGTACGCGATCTTCGAGCTCGGAACCTCGAGTCCCGGAGAGATCGCGGATCGAGCGGCCTTGGTCAAACCAGACATCGGGGTCATCACCTCGATCGGCAGAGCGCATCTTGAGGAACTCGGATCTATCCAGGGCGTGTGCGTTGAGAAATCCAGCATGCTGGCGCATGTCGGCGCGAAAGCAATCATCCCGGACTCGATCCCTGAGCTTGATCATGCAATCGCTGGATTGGATTCTTCATGCGAAACGCAGCGCGTCTCAACGGATGCACTGGAAGGGATCGAACTCAACGAACAGAGTGTGTCGTTCGTGCTCGATGGAACGCGCTTTCAAGCGCCGGTCCCGGGTATCCACAACGCGTCCAACGCGCTCATGGCGATCATGGTCGGACGAGCAGTCGGCATGAATGATGAATCGATCGCTCAAGGACTCGCGGGCGCATCGCTCCCAGAGATGCGACTTGATCGCGTCGAGATCCCCACGGCTGCAGACCCCATCGTCCTCTACAACGATGCGTACAACGCAAACCCCGACTCGACGCGCGCAGCGCTCGCGTTCTTTGGATCGCTCCCATCAAACGCAGACCGCGTCATCGTGCTGGGGGACATGCTCGAACTCGGTGACTCCGCTCAATCAGAGCATGAATCGCTACTCAAAGATCTTGATCGGAGCATCGGTCGTTTCGTGTGTGTGGGACAGTCCTACAGCGATGCGATTGGGAAGCTTGCGATCGAAGGGATCGAATCGCACATCCAGCATGATCAGTTCACGATGACGGAGATCGCGCGTTCGATCAAGCCGGGTGATCTGGTCTTGCTCAAGGGATCGCGTGGGATTGGTCTGGAGCGGTTGGTGTATATCCTCATCAATCGGCATACGCCGTTTGCCAAAATCGGTGTTCGTAAGACACTCGAGGATCCTGCTCAACCATGATCTATATCCTGCTTGACATCTTACGGAGCTGGCTCGTCGAGAAAGAGCTGTATTCGGTCTTCCGTGTTTTTGATGAGATCCAGTTCCGGACGCTGATCTCTGCCGGGTTGTCGTTCGCGATTGTCGTGTTCTTCGGGAAGCGTGTGATCCGGATGCTGGTCCGATTGAAGATCGGTGACGCGGGGGAAACAGATGCGGCTCTGCTCCGAGAGCACGCGGCGACGAAAGCGAATGTTCCCACGATGGGGGGGGTGCTGATCTGCGGCGCGATCTTCATCTCCACATTCTTGCTCGCTGATATCCGCGTCAATGTTGTGTATCTGGGATTGTTCACTCTTATGTGGATGGCGGTGGTGGGGGGCGCCGACGACTACCTCAAACTCACCGCCGCGACACGCGGAACCGGTCGTCAGGGTCTGTACTCGTGGGAGAAACTGGTCTTCCAACTCGGGATCGGGTTGATCGTCGGTTTCTTTGTGTACCGGTACGGCATGCAAGCCGAGGGCGATTCGATCTCGCATGTACTCAATCTCCCGTTCCAGCGGACCTACGACCCGACGACGAAGTTCGCCGCGGATGGGTTGATCTATCTTGGTTTGCCGGTCTTCATGATCCTCTCGATGCTCGTCGTCGCGGGACTCTCCAACGCGGTCAACATGACCGACGGCATGGACGGGCTCGCGGCGGGGATCAGCGGGATTGTGTGCTTCGCGTTGATCCTGCTCACGCTCGTCGCGGGTCAACTCAGCTCGGCGCAGTACCTCTATGTGCCCTATGTCCCGATGGCGGATGAACTCGCGGTCATGTCCGGCGCGATGTTTGGCGCGTGCCTGGGATTCTTGTGGTGGAACTGCAAACCCGCTCAGATCTTTATGGGTGACACCGGATCGCTCGCGCTCGGTGGGATGATCGGGTACATCGCGATCGTGATCCGTCAGGAGTTTGTCGTGCTGCTCATGTGCGGCGTGTTCATCTTCGAGATCCTGTCTGTGGTTTTGCAAGTCGGGTGGTTCAAGTACACACGCATCCGGACGGGGACCGGGAGACGCATTTTCCGAATCGCGCCGTATCACCATCATCTCCATCAGGGAGGATGGGCTGAGAATCAGGTGGTCGCTCGGTTGTGGTTGATCTCGATCCTGCTCGTGGTCGTCGCGATGGCATCACTCAAACTTCGGTGATATTTCTTCGATCAAGAGTCTCGGCTGCCGAAGAATAATCCGGTCCTGGATCGGGCCGTTGATTCCCGGATCGATGCGGATGATGAGCTCATCCGCAGTGTCCGGAAGATCGATGAGTATCTGCGATCCGCTGGTCTCGGAGTTCAGGCGGACGCTGTGGATGACGCTTGGTTCTGAGCTTGATGATCCAGCGAGGATCTGGAGGATGCAGTCCGACCATGGACCGACGACCAGCTCTGCATTGCATGCAAAACGCGTCGTGTTGCGATCCAGCGAGTAGCGGATCTCAGATGGCGCGCGAAGATCCAGATCGTCGAGTCCGGAGTTCGGGATGCTCGATGCGTGGGTCTGGGGATCAGGAGTCCACGAGCGGCTGCCCGTTGGATTGACTGATTGAGGAAGTCTCGAAGCAAGCGGGACCATGTCGAGACGGGTGTGCTCGACATCGACCCCCGCAAACCGCTGAGAATCAAAGGTGAACCGGGTTGGGCGCGAGGGGGGGCGTTCGGGGTGAGCTCGATTCAACTGCAGAACTGTTCCCGATCCGATATCCGAATCGGTCGTGATGAGATCGCTGACCGCAAGACGGATGTGTCGATCGAGATGGATGTAGACTCCGTCAATCTCAATCGGATCAATCGCGAGCTGGATCAGATTCACCTGATCGATCGGGAATGAGCGGACGGCTTCATCCGTCTCGATCACCACAACATCACTGATCGATTCGACAAACCCCGTAATGAGATCGTTGCTGTTCAGACGGATGACATCATCATCGGATTCAACCCTGCTCCCAGTGGGAATCCATCCAACGAGCAGATGATCGATCGATTCAATCGGGACCGATCGCGCAGCAGACTCAAAGGGGGTGATGAAGCGGATCAGATCAAGATCGTCTGATTCTTGGATGAGCACAGGGAGCCGTTGTTGATCGGTGAGTGTGAGAATCGCGTGCTCACCCGATCCATCAAACTCATATGCCCAATCTTCAGGTTGCTGCGACGGGAGCACAAAGAAAGTCTCGTCGATGGGCTTGCTCTGGTTCATCCCGCGCTGATCGAGATAGGTCAGGATCCCGTTCTGGATGCTCGGCGAACGGATCGAAGTGATCTTCAGATCGGTGGTGCAGAGATACCATTCGTCTGCTGCATGAGCAAGCGAGACAGCACACATGAGTGTTGAGAGCACGGCTGAGCGGGATGTGAACTTCATGGGGATGGTCATCACTTCTGAAAGATCGGCAGATACCGTTTGGGCATCTGAAGAATTATGAGCGACATCGCTGTGCCGTAGACGCGTCCTGCGGATCGTTCCTCCCAGGCGCCCTCCGGAAGCTGGGATTCGATGAGTTCCTTCCGGATCGCGGGCCACCAGGTCTCCCAGTGTTCCCCTCCCGCGAGGAACATGGATTGGACAGCGTAGTACTGACCATAAAAATAGTGCGAGCGCGACGCGGTTGTGGATCCCGGGAGCGCCGTCCCCATCAGGTATTCGAGTCCTCGATCAATCGAGTCATCGGAGTAGATCCCGGCGTAGTACAGGCTCGCAACCCCGGCCGCGGATCGGGGCCAAGCACTCGCTCCGGCGCTGACCTGATAGCGGAACCCGCCGTCCGGATTCTGGGTTTTCCGCACATACTCCACGGCTCGATCGATCGTCTCGCTCGACACATCGATCCCCGCGTTGCGTGCAGATCGCAGCGCCATGATCTGACAGATCGTGACCGAGACATCCGCGTCATACGGCACAGGGTTGTAGCGCCAGCCGCCTTCCTCGTTCTGGGTTTGCTCGATCAATCGCACGGCTCGGAGCAATGCATCATGGATCCGACCACCCAGAGCGGTGTCGGGACCGCCGGGGGTCATGCCGTAGACCTCACCGAGAAAGAGCGTCGCGAATCCATGCCCGTACATCGGTCCGTTGTTCGCATCCGCGGCGATCAAGCCGTTCTCTTTGGTGGATTCGAGGATGAATCCGAGGCCGCGCAGGATGTGGTCGCTGTACGGGCCTCGAGATGCTGTGTTCCCGTCACCCATCATCGCGAGACACGCGAGCGAGGTGATCGCGACATTCTTCCCAAACCGTCCGCCCTCCCACGCGCCGTCGTCGAGTTGTGTGCTCGCAAGGTATTCGAGCCCACGCGCGACCGATTGATCGAGATCGCTGGTAATCTCTTGCAGATTCCCCGATTCCCGATCTGATTGAGCGACGGCGAGTGGTGCTGCTGATGAGATCGAGAGTGCTGCGATGATGGTCCGGAGTGTGTTCATTCCTCATCCTCCGCGAGCGCTTTGTAGTATCTTTCAGTGAGCTCCCTGTACAGCTTCGAGTACGGCTCGTCGAGTCCCTGATTCAGAGCATCACGCAGACGATCCGGCAGATTCCCCCACCGCGCGCGGGCGCCTTCGAGGTTGTTGGACCCGACCTCGAAGGATCCGGGTGGGGTCGATCCGTCTGTCGGTTCTCCCGATCCACTCGAGGACGCATCCGAATTCTGTTGCTGTTGATTGGGTTGCTGCTGCGGACTGCTGGATTGGGAAGATGACGAACTCCCGCTCCCAGAGCCTTGGTTATTCTGAGCGGATTCGATCACCTGATCGAGCATGCGGATGATGTCTTCCTGCATGCGCTGGGTCGTAATCCCGATATCACCCGTCCCCCCGATCCGGGTCGCGGCGTCCCCCATCAGCATCACAGCGTTGGAGAAAGCCTCCCCGGCTTCCTGTGCCGTGAGGGCGCGGTCGATTTCGGTCGTGTCTGGGGTTTCCGGAGCAACCTCGAGTCCGAGCAGTTCATCGAGCGTAGGGACCCGAGGCGGGCCGTCGTCTGCGAACACCGAAGTGCTCACGCAAGCACTCGCGCCGAGCACAAGAGCGATACTCGTCCGCTGAATCCAGAATCCACAAGATGATTGCAGTGAGTTACTCATTCTGATCCACTCTGCTCCTCTGGAGAAGGTTCGTCCATCTGGGGCGTCTGGTTCATTTGTTCGATGAGTTCTTGCCCCTTCTGCGCCAGTTCTTGCTGGAGTGTGCTGATGGATCGGAGTCGATCCGGATCGTTGCTTCCGGATTCGCTCATCGCTCGCGTCTGCGTGGCGGTGAGTTGTTGGAGGGTCCGGAGCAACTGGAGCTGAGCAACGGGCGGGATGACCGGTTGATCCGCTCCGCCGCTGCCTTGACCGCCGCCGCTGGAGTTCTGCCCGTCCTCGAGCTGGTCATCGGATGGCTGCTGAGCATTCCCAAGAACCTCGACGAGCGCCGAGAGGATGGTTGCGACGCTCTGTTGGTCGAGCACGACGCTTGGGTTCAATGATCGTTCATTGAGATCCTCAGCGATCGTTTCGAGCAGCAATGCGATCTGGTCATGCGCGAGTGTGAAGATGGGGGCTTCACTGAGTTCCTCTGTTTCCGCGAGCATCTGATCGAGGGTCGACTGGAGATCGCGCTCCTGGGTTGCGAGCTTGCGTGATTGCGCACGCTGCCTGCGGCTGAGGTTCTCGCCGATCATGGGTTTGGTTTCGGTGGTGATCCGGATCTGCTCGTCAAGCGCGTCTTGATACTGCTCGCGGAGCTGTTCGCGCAGTTGCTGTGCTTGTCGATCAGCCGCGGCTTGGTCCTGCTTCCGTGCTTCCTCCAGTGCCGATTGGAGATGGCTGATCGCGGCGAGCTCCGATTGGCGAGCAGTGTTCAGGTCCGCAGGACGAGCACGGAGCGCCCCGATTGCCTGCGCCTGCGACTCGGTGGCGCTGGTGAGCGATTCGGCGATGATGCGTGTTTCCGGGAATGCCGCGGACGCTTCGTCGCGGATCGCGAGGGTGTTGTCGCGGAGCGCGATCATGGACCGATCCAAGTTCGCAAGATTGGCATCCAGTCGTGTGATCTCGAGTTCTTGGTCCTCGATAAGCGTGCTGATGGATTCAATCAACGACGCGAGCTTCCTGCGGAGTGCTGAGTCGCGGTTCCGCTCGGCTTGCTCGATCTGTTCGAGCATGTTGTCCAGTTCTTCGAGTACCTGTTCTTGTGTTGCGGCCGCGGATGAGGTCTGGTTCTGAGCGATCTGATCACCCGCTTGATTCAGTTGCTCTTCGATCCCGGAGTTGCGTCCCTGCGTCGCTGCGTCGCGGATGCCCTGAGCACCCGTCGGGTTGTTCTCGTCGAGCGCGTCCGCTTGCTGGTCCAATGAATCAATCGTTTCGCGGGCGTCTTTGGTCACCCGGCGCTGACGCTCCAGGATCTTCTCAAGCATCGACCGGTCATCCTCGGCGAGCTGGTCGATTGATTGTCCCTGAGTCTGCTCTCCCAGTGACCTGGTGTCCTGGAGCAGCGACTCCACCTTCGAGCGGAGTTCCTCGATCGCTCGTGTTGCGAGCCAGGTATCCTGTCCACGATCGAGCATCGCGATCGCGTCAGCCAGTTCATCGCGCGTTTCCTCCATCGATTCCGCGGCTGCATCCTCTTGCTCACGCTGGAGCGATTCGGTCGCGTCTTGTGATGAAGATTCGGCGCGTTCGAGCGTCGATTGGAGCGACTCGAGCATCGGGGTCAACTGCGAATCTTGGATGCGGCTCTGCTCTAAGCGCTCCGCGAGTCGTTGCGCGGAGTTGAGCCGAGATTGAATCTGATCGGTGAGCTGAGATTGCTCTTCAGGATCAACCGACTCCAGAGCCCGGACACGCGCGATGAGATCACGCTGCTGATCATCGAGCTTCCTGAGAACTTCGCTCATCGTGCCGAGCTGGGACTCAACCCTGCGGAGGATGTCCTGATCCTCAACGATCCTCAGAATCCGGGGAGGCGACTGGGATTCGAGTCCCGCGATATCGCGCGCCATGCTCCGGATCATGATCTCCGTGCCGGGAGTGGTGTCAAGATTGTGGAGATTCTGATCCAGATCCAACGACGCTGAGCTGGTGAGTCTGGTCGGTTTGGTGTCATCGGCACTCATGGATTGACTGCTGAGCACGACGGCTTCATCGGCGCTGAGAACAGACGCGATGAGCGATGTGGACTCGATTCCCAGATCATCGCTGATCTGTGATGAGAGATCGATCAGGGCGCGCTGTCCGATGACCAGATCCGTCGAAGGCGCGCTGATCAATGATTCAGGCGGGCTGTCTGCAACCACGCGGATATACACATCAACTGAATCGCGAGGCGTGAGCCCATTCTCATCCACAGGACGCACGCTTGTGGTCATCGTGCTGTCGATGACAAGTGTGCGCTTCAGCGTGTGTGACAACGATGAGTTGGAGTCTGCTTGGCGCACCGGGGAGGAGAACTCCCAAGCGAGCACGACGCTCGATCCTGCAAGGACCAGGCCGATCGCTCGAGCCGCGGGATCGATCTCGACCTCACCCTGCGAGAATCGAGCGGTGATGGGTCCCAGGTCCTGCGCGTAGGTCGGCATGATGATCTGTGCCGTCAACGACTCAAGCATCGGCGGATGCACAATCCGGACGCGTTGTGTCGGACTCTCGTCATCGCGCGTGATGATCTTGTACTGCAGAGTGGATCCCTCTGGGATCAGTTTCGCAGAGAGCGATTGGATCGGGATCAACTGCTCGTAGCGGTGGTGTCTCTGGTTCTCAGCGGTGATCGGGTCCGATCCCATGCCTGTAGGAACTGATCGATTGGTGCTGAGCTTCCGGATCCCTTGCTTGTTGAGCTGGAGTGTGGTCCATCGGACGATGTCGGTGTTGTCGGGTCTGACCAGCTTCCAGCGCAGTTGTGCGTTGGGATCATCCGACGATGGCCCGATGAGCGCTGTTGCGGTGTACGCACGATCGAGCGGGTGGAACCGAGCGTGCTCTGGGATCGTGATCCCGAAGCGCTTTGGCCATTGCACCTGCGTCCAAGGCATCAGTACTCGACGAGCACCAATTGTTGCGAGCATCGGGGATCGGACAGTGAGGATCAGCACCAAGCAGATCGCACTCACGACCACGAGCATCTCGTAGAGCGGTTGAGGCCTGAGTGTGGCGCTCGCGGCCGCAGAATCAATGTGACGCGATGATCGGCGCTGGATCGCTTCCCGGAGTTGCTGCTCGATCCGTTCTTCGGGTGGAGGAGCGGGAAGGTCAACAATCGCCGCGATCGAAGCGGTGGTTTGTGTGTTCGATGTTGTCGTGGTGGTGGCGCCCGGGCTTGTCAGGTTCAGCGCCAGATCACTGGGCTGCGCATGGACCGCGAGCGTGCGGGACACAAACCTGCGGAAGGTCCATGCCGCGAAACCCAGCAGGATGACGAGCATCATCCAGCGTCCGGTCATGTTGATGTGCAAGAACAGATCCATGAGCACAAAGACCGCGAGGACGCCGACGACACTCCCCATCCATCGGAGGATTCCCCTGCCGATGATTCTTCGACGGACCCTTTTCATGGAATCCTGAAGTGTCCGCAAGATATTGGAGCCCTGCTTCGGGCGTGTCGCGGGAGTCCAGGATGGATCGTTGAGTGTGGTCATTGGATGAAATCAGCGATGATCATTCGTGTCTGTGTTGTGAACTGCGTTGAGCGGTGATTCATTCCTCTATACATTCATCTATAAGAAGGTATCAGATCCAAACCTGTGAGTGCTACGCGAGTCTGAGTATTCGGCGTCCGATCCACTCGATGCTCAGCAGGAGCACCAGCATGATCAGCACAATCGGACGATCCCACAACGAGGTGGTCTCCGGATCAAGCGTGGTGATCCGTGTCCGGTTGGGGAGAATGTCGGGGAGTTCGCTCAAGGACGCGGGATCGAGCAGTGTGCCTCCGGTCTGGTTGCTGATGCGCTCCAGCGCATCGTGGTCGGTATTCGGGTTGAGTGTTTCGTCCCAACTGGCGCGGACCTGAACGACTCTGGTCAATGGGTCCGGCCCGATCAATGGATGCGTGATTGAGAACGAATACGAGCCGGGTTCATCCGGAGTCCACAACGCGGATCTGGACTGCGCATTGCCTGTCAAATGGATCTGTGACTCCGGCGCTCTGGTCGAAAGCGGCTGGATCGTCGCTTGGAGCGTGCCGGGAAGCTCGTCGATCAGTGCGTTGTCGAAGAGCTGGAGCGAAGCGCGGACTGCGGAACCCGGGGTGGGGACTTCCGGCGTGATCTCAAACGCTGCGGGGGATGCTCTCCTCAGAATAGTGCCTCGCGCGAGTGTCCGAACAAGCGGGAGCCAGAACTGTTCTGGGAGATCTTCACCACGACCGTAGCGCCAGCGCCAGATCTCGTCGGTCCCGACATACCCGACCTGTCCGCCGCCGTAGCGCATGGAGGTGACGAGCGCATCGGATTGAATCGGATCTGCAGGATCCGAATCGACCCGTTGCGCCAGCGCGAGCGGGACGACGCCGGGCTTGAGATCATCGGAGGCGATCGGGTGCGACCAGCGGAGCAGTGTCCAGCCTGACGCGGGATCATCAACGCGTGACATCTCCTCTTCATCAGTGTCATTCTCTTGAGCGAGCAGACCGACCCGCTGCGCTTCATCCGTCAACTGCATCACGATGGGTGTATTGCTCAGCGGCGCACTCGACGCGGAATCCGCTTTCCCCGATTGCATCGGGAGCAGCCCTGCGAGTTCGGATCCCGACCAGCCCGACGGGGTCGCGCCCTCGCCCGCGATCCAGAGCAGCCCGCATCCACGACTCTCGATATGTGCCTTGAGCGATCGGAGTTGAGACTCTGAGAACAGATCGGGCTTCACATCCCCCAGAATCACGACATCAAAGGGCTCCCACGCCTCGAGTGAATCGGGGATCGGACCACTGATTGGTTGCCCTTCTTCGATGAATCGTCTGTCGGATGCGAGCAGCATGGTCGTCGCGTCGATCGTCTCCTCACGCATCAACAGGTTCTTGAGGTAGCGGTACTCCCAACGGGGCTGACCATCGATGTAGAGAACACGCATCGGATCGGAAACCACACTGAGCATGATCTCCTGCGTGTTGTTGTCGGCGACGAGGTCGAGATCCGAAGCGGATTGATTGACCGGCACGATCCGCACAAGCAGAGAGCGCTCGCCGGACTTGTCGAAACTGTGTCCGAGATCAGATTCAAATGCCGTGCGTTCATCAATGGTGTGGGTCGTGGAATCAAGAACCTGACCCGTGGATTGATCAACCAGTTCCACGCGGATCTCATCGCCTGTGCTGTAGCCCGCGGCGAGCGCCTGCACCCGAACCGGGACCCGGTCCTTCGCGAACACCGCGCTGGGAGACTCGATGCGTGTGATCGATGCGTCTCGGATCGGATCTGCGGACCCGATCGGGACACCGATGATCGGCACACCCGATCCCAGCAGGCGCTCGATGAGCGCTTGTGAGGGCGCGTCATGCGAACGCCCGTCAGAGAAGACCACGATCCCGCTGATCGGGTTTGTCCCGCTGTTGTTGAGCGCCGTCTGCAGCGCCGACGAGATCGATGTGCTCGCGCTGCTTGTGATCGAATCGGGATCCATCTCGAGCGTATCGAGCGGCATCGCGCGGTTCGAGTATGCGTACGCATCGATCGTTGATCTCTGAGCGATCTGCTGGAAGACAGACTGATGATCGCGGAGCGTCTGATCGAGGATCTGAGCACGCGAAGTGGTCGTTCCATCGGACCCGCGTTCCTGGGTGTTCATCGAACCGGACGCATCGAGCAGCACAAGCACACGATCCTGCTCAACGAGGGTTCGTCTCCGCTCGATCTGAGGCCCGAGCGCGAGCACGAACAGAAGCATGATGCTGATCCAGCGGAGCGAAGCGAGCGTGATGCGGGTTCGTGTTGATCCCGATAAGCCGTGGTAGCTCCTCCAGATCAACGCGATGAGTGCGACAACGACCATCATCCAGATCCAGAACGGGAGGGTGGTCTGGAATCCGATCCCCGAGTCCTGCTGGCCGAATGTGCCTTGCTCGAATCCGAAGAGCGTGTCGAGGAGTCTGTTCACATCGCACCCCCGGCTTGTGAGAGCGGGTTGATCGCTGAGTAGGAACACCGCCTTGCGAGCAGCACCTCGATGACCGCGAGCAATGCCGCGATCCCGAACAAGATCAGCGCGATGGATCGTCCATTGTTCTGGAGCGCGGAGTGTGCATTCAGTGAGATCTCTGATTCGGCGCTCGCATCAAAGAGTGTACTCGGATCAAAGATCTGGCTGAGCACCGACTCTGCGCTGACCAAGCGGGATGAATCGAGCACGGTCCGAGTGCTATCGGGGTTCAGCACCACGGCTCGCTGAGTCGTGCCTTGCTGATCAATCATCGCGTACGCTCCGGAGAGGCGCGGGTCGGGATCGGAGCGGTCTGTGAGCAAGGTCTCAAGTGTTGTGAAGTTTAGCGAGACGGCATCAAGACCACTGATCCGCTGGTCTGGTGCGATCGAGCGCGAGAGCATAGATCGCACCATCTCGTGCATCATCGCGACAAACATCGGACGAGCCGGGAGGTCGGTCCATCGTGCATCGAGCGCAAAGCCGAGGATGACAACCTGCCCGCGCATCGCGAGTTCATCTGGTGCGCTCGCGGAACTGGACACCGCGATCGGTTCCGAGTCTGAGTTGCGGAGCAGGACCGATGCATCTGAACCGGGTTCAAAGACCATACTCCGCGTGATGGTGACCGATGATGCAAGATCGAGGTATTCGTCTGCGATCCCGCTGAGCAGCCCGTTCTCTTCGAGCGAGTTTGCGAGTCCGGTCGCTGGGTCGAAGCTCTTGGTCATGACCGGATTCTGCACGAGTTCGGGAGCGATCGTGCGGAGTTGTTCGATCCAGTCCTGTGATCCTGCATCCGCGTCGGGCGTGATGATGATCGGGAGCGGGCCGGATGGTCGAGCGCTGAGCCGAGCAATGCGGGACCATGCACGATCATCGATTGCCGATGGGGTCAGGAGGATGAGCATGTCCAGTGTTGGGTCGATGCGATCCGCAGCCGCGGATGCGTTGATCTGCTGGATATCGATCAGTGCATCATCCGCAGAGAGCACCGCTCGGACCCAGCGTGATGGACGGATCCCGTCTTGATTCGAGGAAGTGAACGCGTCGATGATCCCGATCCTGATCTGTTGACGAAGCGGGAGTCCCACCATCCGCGTGTTGTCGCGGGGGTTCGAGTCTTCGGACGCGCCTTGGATCGTGATGCGCACGAGTGCGGATCCACCGCGTGCGGCGGTCAGCACACTGGGATCGATCGAGATGCTGCGTGTCATAACTGATTGACCGCTCGGCCAAACAAGCGATTCACTCCGGAGTGCTTTGTCTGTGATCGCATCGGTGCAGCTCAGCATGATGGTGGTCTCGCTGTTGAGATCACCGGATCGCTTGAGCGTCACCCGAACGCCATGGATCTCGTCGTTTGCGGCGTCCTGATCTGCGAATCGTGTGACAATCGGACGCAGTGGTGACGCGTTCACGATCGCGAAGTTCGATCGCGGTGTTGTCGCTGGGACATCAAGCAAAACCGATTCGAGTGAATCGAGTTGATCGAGCGAAGTTGCTTGCATGGAACCGGATTCGGAGTCCCAACCACTCGGCGCCATGAGTAGTGCGGGGATGATGACCGATAGCGTCTCGTTGGATTGTGCAACGGTGCTCAGCAGATCCATAGATCCCTGAAGATCGCGATCGGCATCGGTCGCTGCCAAACTCTGTACCCTCGAGCGGATCAGTCCCAGTTCGGTCGTTGGTGGAACCGCGACCCCTTGCGCGGGTCCAGCGGTGGTGATGAGTGCGGCTTGATCACCCCGGCTCGAGTCCAGATCCGCGAGCAGCTCGAGCGCTCGTTTCTGTTGATATTGCAACGCTGATCCGGTGCCGTCGATGAGCGCTGCGGAATGGATGGAGTTGTCCAGGATCAGCACAAGCGTGCGCGGGCGTTGGTCGATGGATCCGGATCCGATGATCAGCGCCCCGACTCCACCCGCGATCAGCGCGATGATCGCGCAGCGTGTCAGGAGCAGGAGCAGTTGTTCAAGCGTGATCAGCCGTCGGCGTTTCTTGTACGCTTGCTCGAGGAACCGCATCGCGCCCCATGAAATGGGCCGGTGCTTGCGTCGGAGCAGATGAACAAGAATCGGGATCGCGATGCACACAATCCCTGCGATCAGGAGTCCGGGATGGAGCGCTGAGATTCCCATCACTGACCCGCTCCGATCCGCTTTGACATCATCGCCGAACGCCGTGCGACGAACGCCGCGAGTGTTGGTCCCAGCCAATGGTGCGTAGAGACCACGGCATGATCGAACCCGAAGGATCGGATATCGTGCTCGATCTGTTCGTTGTGCTCGTTGAACGCCGCGAGGTAATCGTCTCGGAGGGCGCGGGGGTCGATCCGGATCGTTGGTTCAAACTCGAGTCCCTCAAACGCGGCGCGATCCTCAAACTCGAAGGTCCGCTCGGCTCGATCAAGGACCTGGAGCACGATCACATCGTGCCCATGATGCTTGCACTTGGCGAGCGCTGATTTCAGATCCGCTGGATCCACAAAGCAATCCGAGATCAGCGCAATCATGCACCGATTGTTCAGTTTCCCCATCGTCTGGTCCATCACGCGGACGATGTTCGTCTCGTTGTCCACCGGGTTCGTCGCGAGCGCATCGACGATCGGCTTCCACCCGCTGCTGCGTCCCGATCGGGCAACCATCGCACGGATCTCGTCAGCGAAGATAATCAACCCCGCTCGATCCGCTTGGTTGAGCGTGATGTGCGCCAGAGCCGCGGCCGTCGCCGTCGCGTGGTCGTACTTGGACCAGTTGACCCGACCATCGGGCGCCTGATTGGTTGAGGATCCCGAAGCGTCTGAAAACAGCCGAGACCCGAACTTCATGGACCCGGACGAATCAACCATAATCACAAGGTCAAGATTCGTTTCTTGTTGGTATTGCTTGACTTGCAGCTTGTCGGAGCGGGCGTAGACCTTCCAGTCCAGGTGCCGAATATCGTCCCCGGCGACATAGGGACGATGGTGCGCAAACTCGACACTGACCCCTGTATACGGCGATCGGTGCTGACCAGATCGAACGCCTTCAACGATCATTTTGGACCGGAGTTCCATCGTCGAGAGCCGAGCAAGGGTCTGCGGGTGGAGGTATAGGTGCGGATCGAAACGATCTGATGAGGGGCTGGGAGCATTTGAAGGACCGGACTGCTGAGACATCATTACATCCTACCGGCAAATCACCCATGGGCTGCCGTCAAGTGGGCTGAAACGCCGATGAAGTTGCAGTATTCACACGGAAGGACCCTATGACTACTTCTCAAGATCGAGCTCCCGCTGAAATCAAACGCATCGCTGTCCTGACCGGGGGCGGGGATTGTCCCGGCCTCAACGCCGTCATCCGAGCCGTGACCAAAGACGCGATCAACCACGGCATCGAAGTCTTCGGGATCGAAGACGGGTTCCTCGGGCTTGTTGAAGACCGGATCCGCCGACTCGATCTCGACGATGTCTCCAACATCCTCACGATGGGCGGGACCATCATCGGTTCCAACAACCGATCCAACCCCCAGAACTTCCCGGTCGGGAAAGACGAAGACGGCAACACAATCTTCAAAGACCTCACCGATGTCTGCGTGACGCACCTGAAAGTCCGCAAGATCGACGCGCTCGTCGTCATCGGAGGCGACGGCACCATGTCGATCGCGAAGCAGATCACCGATAAAGGATTCAACTGCATCGGGATCCCCAAGACCATCGACAACGACCTCCACGGCACCGACATCACCTTCGGATTCCAAACCGCGGTCCACATCGCGACCGAGGCGCTCGACCGCGTCCACTCGACCGCGGCGTCGCATCACCGGGTCATGGTCGTCGAACTCATGGGACGCAACGCTGGCTGGATCACCCTCCATGCGGGAGTCGCGAGCGGCGCGGACATTATCCTGATCCCGGAGATCGAGTTCGATATCGACATCATCGTCAACCAGTGCATCAAACGCTCGCAGCGCGGGAAGCGCTTCACGATCATCGCGGCTTCTGAAGGCGCCAAACCCAAAGGCGGGAGCCAGATCGTCGATCGGATCATCGAAGATTCTCCAGAAGCGATCCGCTTAGGAGGGATCGCGAAGTGGCTCGCGACCGAGATCGAGGAACGGACCGAGATCGAATCCCGATATGTGGTGCTCGGACATGTCCAGCGCGGAGGGACCCCAGTCGCGGGTGATCGCGTGCTCTCCACCCAGTTCGGTCACCACGCGATGGAACTCCTCAAACAAGGACTCACGAACCGCTTGGTCGTCATGCAAGGCGGACAGCTCAGTGATGTCGAGATCACCAGTGCCGCGGATAAACAGAGACTGATCCCGACAGACCATCCGCTTATTGCCGCGGCGCGGAGTGTGTACACCTGCTTTGGTGATTGAACATAGTATAACTTGTGAAGTTTGCTCGTAAGCCAGTTTCGATACAAGCCGAGATCGAGCCCGAGGGCGCAAGAGTCGTTGGGAATGAGGGTGGTGAGTTGATCCATGCAGGGATGCTGATCCCATGGGATCGAGTCGACAGCACTTCAGGCTACTACAGATTGATAGACGAAGATGGCGTGCCGATTGAGCTAGTCGGAAAGCGTGTGTTCCTTCGCTTTGGTTCGTACTGGAAATCACCTCAGAAATCGACCAGGTTGAAGGTTCAAGAAGCTAAAAAATCTGTGTATCTAAATCCTGATAAGGAGTTCGAGATTGACACATTGCCATACGGAATTCAGAAGGCCGCAGTCAAAGATTCTGTGTTCGAGTTAGCCTTTGGAGCGCTCATCCTGTTCCAAGGAGTGCGGCTTAGTACTCGGGTTTTAAGTCAATCAATTACATTCGCTCAAAGCACTGGGCGTGTTTTTGTGCTTGCAATTTTTATGCTCGGTCTTCTGCTTATCGTGAGTGGAGTAGTTCGTTATTTGAAAAGATCAAAATCGTATTGGGTTGTATCAATCAGTAACCGTGGTGTTACAGTTCGCTTCTATGAGCAAGAGCGACTGGTTCCTTGGAAAGATGTTGAGATGTTACCCAAAACAATGGCGCTGCAACCATTGCTGATTGAGCAGAGAGAGTGCGCATACATAGTACAAACCTCTGAGATCCGCGATGTGTTACACAGCAGGCTGAGGCCGCCCAGACCAAAGCTCCTAACACTAGGTTTTTTTATGACCATCTTCCTGTCACTGATGAGTGGACCTATAGCAGCTTGGTTCTATCAGTATTTACAGGTTCCACTGACCATGCATTGGGCTGTTATTAGCGGTGCATTTTTGGCCTTAAGCGGAGTATTGCTACTGAATCATTCTGTGGTCCTAAAGGAGTATAAAAAGACGAACGAAAATGCGAGTCGTAGGATCCCAATGAACCCGTAAGGAGCTATCTCATGCGATCACAAGGCGTTTCATATCTACTCTGGCTGCTCTGCTTCGTCGGACTCTGCGGCATCCACCGCTTCTACGCCGGGAAATACATCACCGGAATCTTGTGGCTGCTGACCGGCGGGTTCTTTCTGATCGGACAGATCATCGACCTCTTCCTGATCCCAGGACAGATCGAACGCGCCAATGTGCGTGAGGAGATCAGCAGAATCCGATCACATCGTCGAGCAGCGCAGTACGCGTGATCAGCAGCCCGCTGAATAGAGACTCAGGAACGCAGAGACATCAAAGAAGTCGTACACGCCGTCGTCAGAGAAATCCGCGATCGGATCGTTGTTGCCGAACGCGGTCAGGAACGCGGAGATGTCGAAGAAGTCCAGCAAGCCGTCGTCATTGAGGTCCGCTTCGCAGATGGACTCGGAGGTGATCTCAAAGGAGGCGCTGAGTGATCCTGACAGCGGATCCACATCCAGTGATCCGACGCCGCTGTGCGAGAGTCGGATCGAGATCCGGTAGCTCCCAGAGGACTGCGTCAACGGCACCACAAAATCGAAGGCCTCCGAATCGCGTTGTAGATCAAGCACCTGCTGGTTGAAGAACGCACCCGCAAACCCGCTCCCAGGCATGGACTCTGCAAACACCTGGATATTGACCGCAAAGTCGACCGGAGATATGCCGCCATTGATCAGCAGC
>JAEPQP010000149.1 GCA_017640485.1 Phycisphaerales bacterium
CGGACCTCGCCTCGATCGAGCATGCGTGCGAGTTCGTCTTGTGATCCGACATCACACGGTGAGAAGGTGAAGGTGAAAACAGTGTCTGCCGGGACCAGATCGCCGGGAGTGACGGTGTCGGTGATCCCGATCGCGAGCGGGACGGCTTCGTACTGGTCTTTGATGTGGTTGGAGATGTCCTCTGCGTTGCCGTCGGCGTCAAAGATCGCCGCGAACGCGTGGCGGAGCCCCTGCGCGGGTGGGACATCGGGGATCAACCCGAAAGTGGTGTTTTCCATGTAGGTGGATTGGTCGTACCCATCGCGGTAGCCCGGAAGGAAGAGGTTGATCGGGCGTCCATCGTCGAGATCCGGGTCGGTCCCGAGTGTGCCGTAGGTCGTGTAGGAGTCGTAGGAGTCGTCGTAGGTGAAACCGTTGTCATTGGCGATGGTCATCGTGACGCTGATGCTCAGGACGCGGTACTCGTCGCTTCCCAGTGCCGGGGTGTACTCGGCGGAGGTGTCGAATCCGAGGAGGATCTGCGCGTCGTGGTCATCGAAACCGATCTCGTCGACGGCTCCGAAGGTTGCCATCTCAAACCGGGTGCCTGGCGAGCCGTTGAATGGGTACATCCAGCGGTCGAGGGAGGGGGCATCGTACTGCGTATCGATCAACTGCGCCTGGCCTGTGGTTGCGATCAAGACTGGGAGCGAAGCGATGGCACTGGTGAGCGTTGCGTTCATGTTCAGTTGTCCTCTGTGTAAGTTCTTGAGGCTGAGTATGGAGCAGTGGGTGGTGCGGATTTTGCGCATTATGGATCGTCTGCTCGGAATTTTCTTGTAACCCGCGATTATGGCTTGCCAAACGACACGGACATGCGAATCATTGAGAACGAGTCTCAATATGTCAAGCTGATCGCTTTTCAAACTGAGATTCAGTCTCAATTCCGATAAAACGGTGAATACAATACACCGATGTCCGGAGTATGAAGGAAAGTCTTTGATGTCTCCACGAAAATCACAACAAACACGAGCCTTTACGCTGATTGAACTGCTGGTTGTGATCGCGATCATCGCGATGTTAATCGGGATCCTGCTCCCGGCGCTCGGATCGGCGCGTGACAGCGCCAAAGCGGTTCGTGAGCAGTCCGGGATGTCGCAGTTGATGGTCGCGTACACGATGTACGCCGACGCCCATCGTGGTGCGTTGTTGACAGGATTCCTTTCGGATGATCACTGGGAATCCATGGTTCGGAAGAACACGGTGCCCAGAGATACACGCGGGCAAGCGATCGGTGCGATCGCGGGGAAGCGGTACCCTTGGCGGCTGATCCCCTATCTTGATTTCCAGTTTGACGGACTCTATCAGGACCATCGGGTCACTGAAGGATTGACCGATGCACTCGAAGCGGACAACGCGAGCATGCACGATCACACGATGCAGTATGTCGCGTCTTTGTATCCATCGTTCGGGCTCAACTCGTACTTTGTGGGCGGGGGCGCCAACGGCGATGAACTGCCTTGGTCGAGCGCGGGTCGTCGAGTGTTCGGGAAGTTCCATGTGGACAAGATGTACCAGGTCCAGCGTCCGAGCTACCTGATGACCTTCTCGACTGCACGCTCGATCGCGGAGCCAGCACTCTTGCCCGGCTATGGGATGATCGAGGGGTACTTTATTGTCAAGCCTCCGCGTTTGTACTCGACCTCTGGTCGTCAGTGGGAGGATGAGTACTCCGCTTCGACCGAGTTCCCGGAGTCCAACTCCGGGGGGGTCTCGCTGCGTCACAAGGGCAAGGGGATCGCGGGGATGATCGATGGGCACGCCGAGCAGTGGGGCTGGGACGAGTACAACGACATGCAGCACTGGTCCAACGATGCGACGAGCAAGGACTGGCAGGTCGAAGCTCGTATCCCGTAATCGGGGCGAGGGTTTTGTGTCAAATCCGCGTGTTTGACCTACGCTCATCGCATGAGCGAACGCATAGATTTAATTAACGAACTGACCTGGCGCGGGCTCCTCAAGGACTGCACGGATGAAGATGGATTGCGCGAGCACCTGAGCGATCCGGACAACTCGCCTCGGAAGATCTATGCCGGGTTCGATCCCACGGCGGATTCGCTCACGATTGGCAATCTGGTCCCGATCATGCTGCTGGCGCATGTCAAGCGCGCGGGTCACTCGCCGATCGTCGTGATGGGTGGGGGGACCGGATTGATCGGTGATCCATCGGGCAAGAGCGCGGAGCGACAGCTCAACACGGTCGAGACGATCGCGGGGTACATCGAGAAGCAGCGACCGATCTACTCGACGGTTCTTGATCAGATTGATGGACCCGACCATGAGATCCTGAACAACCACGATTGGCTCAAGGACATCTCCTACATCGAGGCGCTGCGGGATATCGGGAAGCACTTCAGTGTCAACATGATGATGCAGAAGGAGTCCGTCAAGGAACGGCTCAACAACCGCGAGCAGGGGATCAGTTATACCGAGTTCTCATACATGATTCTGCAGGCGTACGACTTTGCGTATCTGTACGAAGACGAGGGTGTGACGGTGCAAATTGGTGGGAGCGATCAATACGGAAACATTATTGCTGGGAAAGATCTGATTCGCCGTAAGCGAGCAGCCGTTGTGACAGAGTCAACTGAGTTTATCTTAGAAGCGGGTAACTCCTTTGGTACCGTAGACATTTCTGGTTTGAATATGGATTTGAGTCGGAAGATCAAGGATGGAAAAGGCAATATATCTGAAGATTTTAATCTGTTCAAATTGGCCAAGACCAACATTGAGCAGCTTGAATCGTTGCAGGAGTGGCTGAACGAACAAACTGAAGCTCTGAATTTTACAGAGGATGTCCGGGCGTTTTTGCGTGATTATATTGGCAAATACATAGTTGATTTGGCTTGGGTACAACAGGGCGAGGCATTTGGTCTTACCGCTCCGCTAGTCCAAAAAGCGGACGGCGGCAAGTTCGGCAAGACCGAGAAGGGCGCGATCTGGTTGACGGCGGCGCGGACTTCGCCGTATGCGTACTACCAGTTCTGGCTCAATGCGACGGACGAGGATGCTCGTGGGTGGATCAAGGTGTTTACTTTCCTTGATCAGCCGACTATTGAATCGCTCATCGGTCGTCACGATGAGAATCCCGGGAAGCGGGAGCTTCAGCGGACGCTTGCTCAGGAAGCGACGCGGATCCTGCATGGTCAGGACGCGATGGAGAACGCGGAAGCCGCGGGCAAGGCGTTGTTCAGCGGGGACATCGGTTCTCTTGATGAAGCGACGATGCTCGAGGTGTTCGCGAGTGTCCCGACGACTGAGCACAGCAAGGGGGATCTTGCGGGTGGTCTGGACATGGTCGAGATGCTCAAGTCCACGAATCTCGCGTCATCGAATCGCGAGGCGCGTGATTTCCTCAACGAGGGATCGGTCTCGATCAACGGCGAGAAGATCACGATGGACACGGTTGTTGATGAATCTTCGCTGTTGCATGGATCGATCATCGCGATCCGTCGAGGCAAGAAAAAATGGCACATGACGCGCTGGAAGTAGCGGGGCATGTGCCGGTTTGATCTTGATTGAGATGTGGATTTACGGGCAGCCCGCTCCGTAATCGGTCAGGAACGCGCTGATGTCGAAGAAGTCGAATACCGTGTCGTTGTTGTAGTCAACGGTGTTGCTCAGGAAGAACGAGATATCGAAGAAGTCGAGTACCTCGTCGTCGTTGAGATCTGCTGCACAGCTCGCGGGTCCCAGTGATCCATCGGGATTGACATTGTGTGTTTCGATGTCAGCGGATCCGAACGGACCGACCTGCCAACCCGCGATGAGGAAGCCGTCGGTGCTGACGGTTGCGGTGAGTCTTGAGCGTTCGTTGAAGTCGGTCGCGACGGGCGCGGCGCCCGAGTTCCATGCGTTGGTGCCGTCGGGATTGACCCCGAACGCGAGGACGGTGTCGAGGTCGAACCCGCCCGCGTTTTCGATCCAGGAGACCACGAGGGTGTCCCCGAGCATGTGGGTGTTGACGGATCCGGATCCGGTGTTGTCGATCGCGGAGATGACTTTGCCGGTGCTTCCCCAGAGGGGGTTACCCAATGCGTCGAGGGACTGGGCGTAGATGCCTTGATCGCCTTGGTTGTTTTCGAGCTCGACCCATGCGACGAGGACGGTGTTATTCGTCGGGTCGTAGGTCGCGGCGGGGCTCACGCGTTCGCGTGGTGCAGTCGAGACGCTTGCGCCGTTGTGGGGGAAGGATTCCGTGCCGTCGCTCTGGAGGTGCTGCGCGTATACATCCAGCGAGTTCGCGGTGTCGTACCACGAGAAGACAGCTCCTCCTGAACCATCAGAGACGAAGTCTGGGAAGTTTCCGAACTGGAGTGATCCGCCGTCGAAGACCGGGACGCGCTGGGTCCATGCTTCTGAACCATCGGCGGCGAGTTTCTGTGCGTAGAGGTGCTTGGGTCCGAGGAAGAACCCGTACTGGACCCACGAGACGATGACGGATCCGCTGTCAGAGCGTTGCATGTTAGAGACGAGGATGGAGTCACCGAAGTCGGTCGAGAGCGTTGTGGACCAGTTCTCGCTTCCTGATGGATTGAGCTGTGTGAAGATGGAGTCGGCGTTGTTGATCCATCCCACAACGACATTCCCATCGTCGGTTGATGCGATGTCGGGGGAGTTGATCGAGTCGGCGCTGCTTCCGAGTTGGATGCCGTTGGGGCCCCAGTTGAGGGTGCCGTCGGGAGCAACTGAGTGGGCGGTGACGACGACTCCTCCGAATCGGTCATCACGAAAGGCGATCACGGCGTTGCCGTTGGAATCGGTGTCGAGGCCATAGTCTTGAGTGGAGGAGAACCCACGATCCGCGATGAGGATGCCGTTGTTGGCCCACATGATGTTCCCAGCGCTGTCGAGTCGCTGGAGGCGGACATCGTATCCCGAGTCGCTTGAGAACCAACTGATGTAACATCCACCGTCGAGGGTTGGGGAGATCTTGGGTTGAACTTGCTCTCCTGGACCGTCCGCTACGACTTGATGTATTGTCGAAAATTCACTCCATTGCGCCTGTGCGGCGGTCGAAATCGAGGCTATCGCGCCAAAAAGCAGGATCGATTGGTTTTTGTGGCCCATATGATACACTCCTGTGTGAGGGTGGCTGTCGTGACTCCGGGAAGGAGGCCGGACGCTGATGGTCAGGGTCCGATTGGTGTGGTCGATCATACAAGGAACGGGATCGGCTGCAACGAAATAAATGACAAATATGAAATTTATTTCAATTGAAACGGATTTGATTCGCCGTTGAGTCTTATCCACGGTACAACAGAGGTATGTCTTTGAAGCCAGTGACAGGTCAGAATCAGAAGAAAAAGCGGCCTTGCGAAGTCAGTGTGGTTGTTGAGTCGCCGCATCGGGTGGGTGTCGCGCTGCGATCGACATTGAAACCAGTACTCAAGGAACTCCCATCGTGCTCGATGCGTCCGACAGATATTTCTCGGCTCCTCGATGTCTCGCGCGTGATGGTGGGGAGGGTGCTCAGCTCGATTGCGAAGGAAGATCCGATCGAGA
>JAEPQP010000250.1 GCA_017640485.1 Phycisphaerales bacterium
ACCCCGGAACTGTCGACTGACCTTATCGAGCGGGCACGGCGCCGCCTTATCGCCGACGGTCGACCGGATCGTCTTGCCGGGAACGATGCGCCGAAGTCCGAGTTCCCGCATCAAACGAGCGACGGTGTAGCCGACGACGTGATGACCCTCGCGCCGGAGCTGCCGCCATACCTTGCTCACGCCGTAGACGCCGAAGTTCTCTTCGAAGACCTGGCGGACCTTGACCTTCAACGCGAGATCACGCCTCGCACGCTCAGACAGCAACGATGGGTCGCGTCGCCTGGCCAAGTGTTCGTGGTGGGGGGAAGGGGTAATCGGCCGCACACTGCAGATCTGCTCGACCCCGAACTCCATCCGATGATCGTCGATGAACGCGATCATCGCTTGAGTGGGCGGTCGAGCTCCGCCCGCTGGCCGACAGGCGATTGCATGCACTCGCCGAGAGGCTGGGCGAAATAAATGCTCGCCTTACGCAGGATCTCGTTGGCCTGCCGAAGCTCATGGTTCTCCCGTTCCAGAGCCTTCAGCCTCTCGATAACTTCGCTGGGAATGCCCGCGACCGCCCTGTCGTTGATCTCGGCGTTCTTGACCCACCCCGACAGTGTCCAGGACGCACAGCCAATCTTGCCCGCAATGGAGGTGATCGCCGCCCACCGAGACGGATACTCGCCCCGATGCTCCCTCACAATCTGAACGGCTCGCTCGCGCACCTCAGGTGAAAACGTGCTCGTCGTCTTGCTCACGATGGCCCCTTCTTCGCAGGAGTTGGGGCCTCCGACAATCCCGGGGCGGATCAGTTCAGAGCAGTGTCTATTGGATCTGCGAATGACTTCACGGTTCGGTGCAATCAGCTGAAGTCATAAACCGTTTAATCTGGGAAAAGCGATGAGAGGGCCGCTTTGTGCCACACTTCTGATAGCACGATGCAGCTTCTGGTTAGGGGCCACTTCTCGCAAGCCCCGTCTGGAGTTTCAATTGGCATTCACAGGATCCTGATGGTAGGCCGACTGA
>JAEPQP010000089.1 GCA_017640485.1 Phycisphaerales bacterium
AGAACGGCGGATCCTTCGCGCGAGCATCCGACCTCCTCGAACTCATCAACTACCACCCCAATCAGTGGCTCAAAGTCTCCTACGACATCAACACTGCACGCCTCGCCGGAGAATGCCCCGTCCAAGGCGTCAAGCTCCTCAAAGACCACCTCCACTGCGTCCGCCTCTCCGATGTCGACGAGGAACACCACCCCGTCCCATTCACCGAGGGAGTCGTCCCGAACCGCAAAGTCGTCGCCGCCCTCAACGAGATGGGATACACAGGCTGGGCCGTCTACACCTACCCCAAGCTCTGGGTCCCCGAAGACGGACGCAACCCGTCCGAACTCCTCAAGCACGCCTGCGACACACTCTACAGCTGGATGCAATCAGACGATGACCTGACCCTTCAGCAAGCAACCGAGTGCGATAAGCCCGAGTGCGCGTGCGCCGCAAACTGATCCGCAGTGCCCACCCCCGATCCAGACCAGCTGATCCAGAGCGCCAAGAGCGCCGGATTCGCCCTCGCCGGGATCGCAACCCTCGAACAATCGCAGTGGGGCTCCCAACTCAGAGAGTGGCTGAGTGAAAGCAAGCAAGGTGAGATGAACTGGCTCGCCAATCACACCGATCTCCGCATCCACCCAGATCAACTCATCGACGACGCGAAGTCTGCACTCATGGTCGCCGACTGTTACGCTTCCCGCGCGGACAACATCGACCCGCCGATTGAAAAAGGGCAAGGCAAAATCGCACGCTACGCACGCGGCAAAGACTACCACAAAGCCATGAAAAAACGACTCATGGTCCTCGCCGACGCCCTCCGAAAACAGCACCCCGAAGCACACTTCAAAGTCTTCGTAGACACCGCGCCAGTCCTCGAGCGCGAGCTCGCACTCCGCGCCGGACTCGGTTGGATCGGGAAGCACACCCTCACGATCCATCCCAGAATCGGTTCCTACCTCCTCCTCGGCGGAATCATCACCACCCTCGACCTCTCCGCCGCCGCCCCCGCATCCCCCGAACCCGATCACTGCGGCACTTGCACCCGCTGCATCGACGCATGCCCCACAGACGCGATCACCCCATACTCCGTTGACGCTCGAAAATGCATCTCCTACCTCACCATCGAGCACCGCACCGAAATCAACCCAGATCTCCAGCCCAAGATCGGTAACTGGATCTACGGCTGCGACATCTGCCAAGAAGTCTGCCCACACAACTCCCCAAGACCTGACGCCAATCCAGCCAACCCGATCTACGACTCAACACGCGATCGTTTCGACCTCCTCGAAGTCCTCAACTGGACCGAGGACGACCGACGATCCGCCTTCCAAAGCTCCGCCATGAAACGCGCCAAACTCGACATGATGAAACGCAACGCCCGAATCGTTGCAGCCAATCAAGGACTGGGATTTAATAAGCCTGAGTAGGTTCGATCGACCATCCGGCTTTGTCAGGGATCAAGCTGAGATCAAACGCACAAGGAGTGTTTGAGTACTCTTCGCCCTCTTGGTATCCAAGCCCCTCGAACTCCAGCCACAAAAACCCTTTCAGCTTCAGCTTTCCGGGATGTTTGTTGTTTTTGGGCAAGGCTGTTCCGTCGACAACCTCAATCGCATACGGATGATGCGCATGCACGACACAGATGCTCGCATCAATCGAGTCGTATGGCTCCTCAATCTGAGCAATCTTTCCGCAAATATCTTTGAATTCGACTTCTACAAAATCTGCACCAAGATTTGTTTCAATGTTCTTGTAGTCATCACTGAACTCGTCGGTGTATCCGTTCGGCAGTTCGAACGGTTCAAAGTTGAGGGTCAACGACCAGCAACCATGCTTTTTGATGAATGAACCAGACTCAACACGCAGGCTCGTAATGGGAAACAATCGATCACTCACCAAACGACTCCTTGTGTGAAGTCCCTTTGAGCACAAACGCTCCACAAACAACAACAATCATCCCAGGCCCAAGCCACACCGACTGCCGCTCGATGAACCCCATCCAGAACATCGGAGCCGCGACCCCGATCGCGAGCCACATCATCCACCGCTGCAGCGGGATCCGCGACCCCTCATCCATCCCGTGCTTCCGCACCACCCGATACAGCATGTACGCCGGGAAGACCAGTCCATAGAAAGTCAGGAAGCAGCGGTACACAATCTCCCCGCTCGTCAGCCCCGCATACGCACCCATCCTCGGCACCATGAACCCCGCAAGCACCGAAACCAGCACCACCCCAAACAACGCCCGCTGAGAAGCCATCAGATCACCGGTCAGCGTCCGCATCCGATCCAGATGCACCCGCACCGTGAAGATCCACTGACAGAAAACATGCACAAGCACCGCCGCCGCAAGCCAAGGCGTCGAAATCGCAAGCAGCCCGCCATCCCCGCGCATCCCCGCCGCGATCACCCCCGCATACTGCGTCGTCAGCACAATCATCAACGCAAAGAACACACAGAACCCAACCGTAAACCCGATCCGCCCCGCTGACCGGGTTGCTAGGTTCTGCCGAGCATGATGGAAAGTCACATCCAGATACGGACACATCAAAAACCCAAAGATCGAGACAGGGACAAACCACAACACCCCGTGCCCAACCCCCGCCCCCGTTCTCGGCTGCTCAATCAGTACATCCAATGCTGGTTTCGCGTCCGGCACAACCATCAACGCCACCAGCACCCCCGCGCTTACCACCCACAACATCATCGCGAGCTGCGGAGCAAGCCCCCTCCGGATCAACCGCCCAGAAGAAATCGCAAACGCGACCGCGATCGCCCCCGCCCCAAACAAATACGCCTCAGGCATCGGGACCGCATCCCGAATGAACGAACTGATCCATACAATCCAGAACGCATGAAACCCGATCGTCACCGCGCTGAACCACCACACCGCACGCGGGTGCCGATCAACAAAGCTCCTCGAATCATCGCGCGATCTCAGCACCCATCCCATCGCCGCAGCGCCGAGCACATTGGGAACCGCGAACGCGACAAACCCCGCCCACCCAAAGTCACGCAGCAGCAGCACCGGAAAGAACATCCCGATGCACCAAGTCCACGAGCACCCAAGATACGCGCCCCAGAGGATTGGGTTCTGTGTTGTAGGTTCCTGCGCATTCAGCGAACTCTCGCTCATGCCTTCTTCGTCCCGCGGAGTTTCTTCGCTTTGTGCTGCGACTTTGGGGTCACATGGAAAGTCGCCGTGCACCGACCAACCCGCTTGGGTTTCGTCGTCTTGCCGTCCGCATTCTCAGTTTCCTGCGCCATCTTCTTCTTGCTCAGCGGGACAAGCACCTGCACAATGTCCATCCGCACCGCAATATTGAACTCTTTCCCCGTCGCCACCAGCGCGTGGATGTCATCCAGTGGTGTCATCCGATACTCCGCCGGACCATGACACGGCCGCAGGAACTTGTACTCGAGATGCTTGCACACCACCGTGTAATCCCCGCCGCACACGCTGAACACATAGTTCCCACCCGCGATCTCCGAGTTCCCCAGCAGCGCCGCGCCCGCCATCGCGCTGTACCAGTTTTTGTTGAACCGCCGGAACGGCAATGTCGCGCGGTAGGTATTCTCATCAAGCGTCATCGTGATGCCCGACCGGAACGCATACGGCAGCCAGATCATCGAGCACACCCGATTCCAGAAGTTGCTCTTCGTCGAAAGCCGCTCGATATACGACTCGATCCGCTCAAACAACGAACGCTTCATCTTCTTTGGCTTTTGATCACCGGCCTTCTTCCCACCAGCCTTCTTCCCGCCCTTGGACTCCTCAGCCCCCAGAGCAGCCTCCGGCTCCTCCCGAGTGATCGAATCCGTCACCTCAGCCCGCTCATCCGCAACAACCCCCGACTCTTCAGTCTCAGCAGTAGCATCCGGACTCTTTGGGGTAGTGTCAGTACTCATATCAACTCACAGAGTATAGATCATCTAGGCCACGAAACCCGTATCAAGCGTCCTCAGGAACCAGTTCGTACCAACCAGAATCCGTGTTCCTGACCTTGAACAACGGATTCCCAGGCTCATGATCCAGCAGAAGTGTCCAATCCAACTCCGCCGCATCCTTCAAGAACCAGTTCTTCGTCACCATCGAGGTGTACGCCTCAACATCGTACGCGAGCGAGTATGCCTGCCCGATGTGGTAATGCGTCGGAAGCACATCAGGAGTAAACACAATCATCCGCCCCGTCGTGTCCTCAAACACCACCGCCTGCTGACCCCAGGTATGCCCCGGAACCAAGAAGGTCCGGATACCAGGCAGCACCTCCGTCATCCGCTCTTGGATCGGCGCCTTGGGAAGATCCCCACGCGAAGGCTTCCGGTTCTGCGGAAACGCCCGAGGAGAATCGATCAACCGCAGCCGTGGACGACCATCCGCCAAAGGCATCCGCTCATCCTCAAAGGGCAAAATATGATCCCGGTAGTATGTCCGCGTCATGACCGAATCATTGTTCCGCGCATCGACCCACTCGCGCCGCTGCACAATCAACTCCGCATTCGGGAAGGTGAACTTCACCTGATCACTGTCCCCCGACGCCGCGCCAGGCTTCGTCGCCATCCAGTCCGCTTCCTCCCCGTCTCGGCAGCGCCTCGTCAGCCCCCCCGCATGATCAAAGTGCAGGTGCGAGACGATCGTCGCTTCAATATCCGCAGGATCCACCCCCGCCGCGACGACCTCGCTCTCCACCGTTCGTCCATCGAGCCCGAAGATCGATGACATCTTCTCGTCCAGTTTGTCCCCAGTCCCCGCTTCAATGAGATACCGACGCTTCTTCCCTGTCTCCGGATCCGCTTCCTCCGACTCAAGCAACACACAGTTGTGCATCAACTCGATCCGGTTCTTGTCATCCGTCTCAACCGACCTCGACCACACCACGCGTGGGATCACCCCAAACATCCCACCCCCATCCAGAAGAAACCGTGAAGCCCGCAGCAGTGTCCATGAGTATCGCATGCGTGAAGGGTACGCCGCCGATCGCTCAAAGCTATGATCCAACAGCCAGATCAATCACAGATCATCCCTTCAATCTGTCCAAGGAACACCCATGCGATCAACCATTCCCCGTGTCCTCCTGCTCGCTCCAATCCTGACCCTCATGCTCGGCTGTGATTCCAAGTCATCCTCAAGCACCCAATCAACCGAGCCCACGACAAACTCCCAGGCGCAAGAAGCCATCCTCACCCCAGAGCAACGAGCCCACCAGAAGACCCTCGAAGAAATCGAGCAACTCACCGCCCCCTACATCGCCCTCAACAACCAACTCCTCGACCGAGGTGGGATCGACCCCGCCACCCTCGCATCCATCGAGGACATCGACACCCGCATCAGCATGATCAACCAGCTCAACGACTACAACACCTACATCCTCGAGCGGTACCCCATCCTCTTCAACACCCTGCAAGGCGCCGACACCCCCCAAGCGGTCTGACAACTCAAGCTCGTCCAGGATATCCGCGCCCTGAACACCGAGATCTACCCACACATGAAGTCCAGTCTCCAGATCGCCAGACAGCACTTCGCTGTCTCAGGCCTCGCCAACGACAACAACTTCTACTTCGGAGACGAGGTCCCCAAAGACGCCGTCGACCAGTACAACGCCCACCTCACCGCCGTCGATTCCATCACCCAGCAGCAAGACGACCTCATGGCCGCCTACAACGCGCAAGTCCAAGCGGAACAAGCCCAGCAAGACGAACAAGCCGAGCCCTAACCACGCATACAAAAACAGGCCGGTCCCTCAAGACCGGCCCGCTCAAATCATGTGACGCTCTTCTGAGCAGCCGCAGCCCTCAAAGCCCGTCGTGGCCGCCCATCATCTTGAACATGTCCACACACCGGTTCGCGTATCCCGCCTCGTTGTCGTACCACGACACGACCTTAAAGAACCGATCGTTGAGCTCGATGCACGCGCCCGCGTCGTAGATCGACGAGCGTGGATCGCCCACGAAGTCCGATGATGCAACATCTTCTTCCGTGTATCCAAGCACGCCCTGCATCTTGCCATCAGCCGCCGCCTTCATCGCCGCGTTGATCTCTGCCAAGCTCGTCGCCTTCTCAGGACGGAAGGTCAGATCCACACACGACACATCCGCCGTAGGCACACGGAACGCCATCCCAGTCAGCTTCCCAACCGTGTCGGGCAAGCACAGTCCCACCGCCTTCGCGGCTCCAGTCGAAGCCGGGATGATGTTCATGTACGCGTTGCGACCACCGCGCCAATCCTTCTTCGAAGGACCATCCTGCGTCGGCTGCGTTGCCGTCGCCGCGTGGACTGTGGTCATCAGACCCTCAACCAGACCAAAGTTGTCCATGATCACCTTCGTGATCGGCGCCAGACAGTTGGTCGTGCACGATGCGTTCGAGATGATCGTGTCGCTCTCCGGGTTGTACTTCCCGCAGTTCACTTTGTGTACATAGGTGGGCACCGTGTCTGGAGACTTCGTCGGAGCCGAGATCATCACACGCTTGCAGCCGTTGTTGTCAATATGCTTTTGGGCATCGTCACGCGTCGTAAAGAGCCCGGTCGATTCCAGCACATAATCCACACCCATATCACCCCAAGCAAGATTCGATGGATCACGCTCCGCCGTCGTCTTGACCGTGCTCCCATTGACCGTAATCGAGTCATCGGTCGCCGAGATCTCCGCAGGCTTGTGGTCAATCATGAACCGCCCGTGCATCGTGTCATACTTGAGCAGGTACGCAAGATTGTCCGCAGGCACCAAATCATTGATCGCCACAACCTCGATCCCGTCCGTGTTCGATGCGATCCGATGCACCAACCGACCGATCCGCCCGTACCCATTAATTCCGATTTTGATGCTCATAGTGCTTCCGTTCCTTGAGTGTTCACCGGCCGCAACGCCGGCCGGAGTTCTGCTCCCACACTCTAGGACACGCATCGCACCCATTCACCCCAAACCCAACCATTCAACCCCAAACAAAGGCCCTCATTCCAGCGTCCAGCGAACCTCACCCCCAACCATCGTCATCACCGCACGCATCCCCATCTCCCATCCCAAGAAAGGCGTATTGGAACTCTTCCCCGCAAGATCCCCCTCGCCCAGCGTCCACGAGTGCTCCGGATCTATCAGCGTCAAATCCGCGGGTCCCCCGACCGAGATCAATCCGATCCCCTGTGAATCCAATCCACACAGCCGCGCCGGATTGATCGTCATCAACTCGATCAACTTCACCCAATCGATCTTCCCCGTCTCCACCAGCGCCTTGTGGTATAGCCCAAGCGCCGATTCCAATCCGATGATCCCAAACGGCGCGCCGCTCATCGTGTCCCGCTTCTCATCATCCGTATGCGGCGCATGATCCGTCGCCAGCACCGTAATCACCCCATCCGCCACCCCCTGACGCAGCGCCTCCACATCCGATTGCTCCCGCAACGGAGGATTCATCTTCGCCATTGTCCCGTGCGTTTCGATCGCTTCGTGCGTCAGATGCAAGTGGTGGGGGGACGCCTCACAAGTCACTGGCACCCCAGCCGCCTGCCCACGCGCCACGATCTCCACCGACCGCCCCGACGACATGTGCTGGATGTGGTACGCGCACCCGATCCCCATATTGAGCCGGATATCCCGCTCAATGATCAACTCCTCCGCCTCGCGAGGCCACCCCTTGTGCCCAAGCCGCGCCGATACCGTCCCCGCATGCATCACCGCCCCCTTCGTCAGCGTCAACTCCTGACAATGCTGCATGAAGCACTTCCCCGTCTCCTTCACCGCTTGCAAAACCGACCGCATCATCGAAGCCGACTCCACCACATCCCCATCATCCGAGAATCCCACCGCCCCCGCATCCAGACACAGCCCGATCTCCGCGAGCCGCTCTCCCTTCCGCCCAGCGGTCGCCGCCGCCACCGAAAACACTCTGCAGTGCCCGTCCGCCTCCGCCCGCTTGCTCACAAACTCCACCATCTCAGGAGAATCCAGCGCCGGCGAAGTATTGGGCATGCAGCACACCGTCGTGAACCCCCCAGCCACCGCCGCCCGCGTCCCCGATTCAATATCCTCTTTGTGCACCTGCCCCGGCTCACGCAGATGCACATGCGGATCAATCAGCCCCGGAGCCAGGATCTTCCCCGCCCCCTCGATCACCCGCTCGTACGCACCAGAGTCCAGCCCCTCCCCGATCGCCTCAACCAAGCCCCCCCGGACCCCAACATCCCGGACCCCATCGAGCCCAGAAGCGGGATCGATCACCCGCGCACCACGAATCAAGACACTCGACAATGGACCCGAAGTTGGTTCAGCTGTGTTCATACCCACAGGATAGCGAGATTCCCCCAGCAAGATCACCCACCCACAGCCACTTTCCCCCCTATGCTTCCATCCGGCCGACCACACTCGGCCAACCGGGATGTAGCGCAGTTTGGTAGCGCGTTTGACTGGGGGTCAAAAGGTCGCAGGTTCAAATCCTGTCATCCCGATTTAGTATCGACTACGATTCCTCATGAAGTGCATCTTGGATCGCCTCAAGCTACCAGTCAGTCCAACGCGTGACAACATCCCCACACTTGGAATGAATTGCCTCTCAGAGGCGCTGGATTATCCTTGATCTATTTTTTGGATCATGTAATATGATCCCACAGATCATCCATATGGAGAATCCACATGTTCAGCAGACTCATCACCGCGACCGCGGTATTCATACTCGCTACACATCTCTTGCACGCACAACCCGTCATCGGGGACGACCCCGAGTTTGGGGCTGGATCGATCACAGTAGATCCGTCGCAGAACCTGGTGTTCCTCGACCTGACGGTCACGAAGGACATCCCCTTCGCGACGATGCAGACCGAGCTTCTCCCCGGCGGCGCGTACGAACGCTGGCGCTACGCGACACCCGGAGAAATCGCCGCCCTCGCCAACTCGTTCGGGTGGACTCCCCCGATCACAAACCCAACAGATACCGCGGGGATCCTTGTCAATTCTTCAACAGTCGCACAGGACATCGTAAATGCCATCGGAATCACATCGATCGGTTTCCTGGATTCGGAGTTAGCTTTTGGGTTCCTCCAAGACGAGGACGCGATCTTTATTTCGTGGAGGCAACGCCTTTCGAACTCGAGTTTGTACACCTATTCCCCCATCCCGGATATCGAGAGCTTTGACCTCGGTCATTGGCTCGTCCGTGATCTCCCAACACAAACCCCGACATATCAAGGAACGCTCGCAGATATGGGCACCCCAGTCGACTCGGATGCGGATTTCCGCGTCTCTCTTGTGACGAAGTTCGGGATCGCGCTCGAGACGATCGAGCACACGCAGGTCCCTGTCACCGACGGCCTATTTACGATCCCTCTGAGCTTCGACGCGACGCTCTTTGAAACCCCCGGCGCGGCTCTGCGCATCGAGGTTCGCGCTCCCTCAGGAGCAGGGGACTACGAAACCATCTCACCCGATCAACCGATCAGCCCGGCGCCCATCGCTGTGTTCGCGCAGCGCGCTGGTCAATCAGAAACCGCTGACTTCGCGACCAGCGCCGCGAGTGCAGACTCAGCCAATGTCGCGTCGACGCTGAGCAATCAGGACTCAAGACCGCTGAGCCTGTTCGCTGGAACAGAGCCCTACGGCTTCGGGTACCTGCCGCCGACCGCAACCCGAATCGGGAACACCGTGACGCTCAACGGCTTGATTCGAGATGTCGGGAGCTCAAGCTTCCCTGCTGGGAACACGTTCGCGATCCTCGACGAAGGCATGCGCCCGAACGGACGTCTCATCTTTCTTCAAGCGAGCAACGCCGGGGCCTACCGCATCGACGTCAACACCGACGGCTCGCTCACATTCCAAGGCATCTCCGGCGATGCCGGCCCCATCGTCTGGGTCTCGCTCGACGGCATCTCATTCCCGATTGAGTGAGCACGCATTTCGCTGCGAGACGAGAAGCCGGGTTTCAGTGCCCCAGATCCTTAGCCAGCTTTGGAAAAGTTCAACGGTGTCCGGTCATCCTGATTCGATGAAAGGCCACGGCAGATGCCAAGGCTTTTTTGATCCTCGTGCGTGAATGGGTGTCGATCCGCACATTTTGCAATACCGCCCCGATTCTCTCGTTGTGCTCTCCAAGACCCAGGATCAGGGGACCCCATGAAGCCAATCCAAATCCGCGCCGTTCTCCTAACCATCGCATGCTCGATCGGCATTATCAATGCTCCAGTGTTCGCCCAAAGCGAATCCAGCAACCGAAACGATTGGGCGAGGGAGACCATCATGCTCCCGCCTGGATTCGCACCCGAGTTCCCCCTCGGCGTTGAAGAACTGCGTTTCCCACCAGGCTGGAGAAACCCCGATTCAGAGAACTTCTGGTCATACGCGATCGTGCTCAGATTGGATGAGAGCGAACCCTCGATCGATCGTCTGAGAGAGTTGACGCACCAGTACTACACCGGACTCATGGCCGCCTTCGGAGTGGGACGAGATCCAAACGGGCTCCCCAACACCGTCGATGTGCAACTCAACCAAACCGAGCAAGGCGCCTACCTCGGCACCATGCGCCTCGTCGATGGATTCGCAACCAAGAAACACATCACCGTAAATCTCAAGATCCGTTCGTGGGCGCAATCAAACACAACCTCAGTGCTCGAGTTCCGAGTAAGCCCGCAAGAGGACAGTCACGCCATCTGGAAGAAATTGCAGTCCGCGATCGAAGCGATGATCAACGACCAGCCCATCCAGCACTTCGCACACTTCCCGCAAGGCGAATGGAGAGCAGGAATCCGCAACGGCAGCCAACAACGCGATGTCTGGTCGTGGGGACCATCCCGACGCTCCCTCACTTCAATCACCACAAACAGCAAAGACACCAGCGAATCAATCTTCGGCTCCTTCCGGATGATCTACGACAACCCCCAACGCGACGATCTCACCGTGATCGCGCTCGATACCCCTGAGCTGATCCAGGCCGGCACAGTGAAAGTCAACACAGCCTCCAACTTCCGATTCGATATGGAACTGCTATACGATGTCGAAAGGATCGAGTGGGCGATCATTCCAAAGCGTGCAATCTCGTCAGACTGGGTCTTCTCAGACCCAGCGAACTATGTACACAGCTGGGTCGAGGATATGGGTCAGCCAGTCGAACCGGGCTCGGTGGCTTGGCCATACTTCAATCACCCCGAACGAACACCCATGCCGCCGAGCGCAAGCAAACCGCCGCAAGAAATCCTCTACCTCAGCGCCTTTTTCCCGCTGCTTGAGTCGCAGTGGGAGACCGAGTACTCGCGCACGAGCTTCGAGTGGATTCCCTACAACGAAGCCGTACTGATGCGCACGATGGACACGCATGCCGGCGTGCTCATCGAAGAAGCGGTCTTCTATCCAAACCCGATCACGAAACAAATCCACGCAGTCAGTGTCCACAGCTCAGGCGCGGTCGATGAAGGGTTCGCCAGCATCGATGGGGACGCAATCGTGATCCGGGCG
>JAEPQP010000233.1 GCA_017640485.1 Phycisphaerales bacterium
CAACGAGTCGCTCGAAGCGGCACAGGTCGGGGCGGATTCGCCTCAGGTTGAGATCCGCGATGTGATCGTGGGTGAATCACCTGCTGAGACCAGTGCTGAGTAAGATGGCCGAGTATTCGGACCGTTGTTTGAATGAATGCTTCAGGGCACCCTTCACGGGGTGCCCTTTTTTTGTAGGGTGATCTGCGTGTTGGGTGTCGTGCGCCTACGCTGGGTCTATGCCTGATACTGCACTTCTGGAAGTCTTTGATACCCCTTCGGATTCACCCTTTGTGATCGAGCACATCGCGGAGGAGTTTACTTCCGTGTGTCCGCTGACGGGTCACCCGGACTTTGGGATCGTGACGCTTCGATACCAGCCCAGAGGTGCGAAGGAGGGGGGGAAGTGCATCGAGCTCAAGAGTCTGAAGTTGTACTACCACTCGTTCCGCAACGAGGGCGCGTTCTTTGAGAAAGTGACGAACCTGATCCGCGATGATCTGCTGACCGTGATCGATCCGGTCTGGATGCAGATCGAGACGAACTGGAAGGGGCGCGGGGGGATCCGGTCGATCGTGCGTGCGGATCACGGGGAGGTGCCTGGTCACTTTCTTGGGCGTTAAATTCGTTCGATTTCTTCAAAACCTGTGATGAGTTTACGGATACTGCCGTCGGCATCGTGTCGTGCTTCCTGAGTGATCCAACTCGGGGTCACTCCGGCATCTTGCATTACACTGAGTGCTTGGAATCTGCAGTTCATGCAGGGGCCGTGCTCGTAGACATAGAGCATTGAGTTAAGTGATTCGGGTGTAGGACGGTTCTTGAATATATCGAGGAGCGAGAATCCGATCGTGTGGAGGTTGTGATGATCGTCGGTTAGGAAGAGGGACTCTTCAATTGCTGTATGATCACCGGGTTGGTAGCTTGAGGTCAATGAATACAATGATCCTTCGATGAGATTTTCGGGTGCTCTTTTTGTGAGTGCGAGTTCGCGGATTTCTGGATCGTTGCATGTCGCGAGTGCTCGATATGACTTCCAACGAACTTTGCTGCTTGGGTGATCTACGAGTGTGAGCAATCTTGTGTCGATGAATGGCATCGGGCAGTGCTTCGTGAATGCCATTAGGTACTTGTGGATATGGTTTGGGTTTGTTGCGCACAGGATTTCATTGGTGATTGAGTGGATCGCATCTTGATGAGCGTGTCTTGCCCAACGACGAATCCACGCTCCGTAGTTGTCATCCGGAGCATTGATTACCCACTCGATAACCTCTTCGGCGGTAGTACCACTGAAGC
>JAEPQP010000219.1 GCA_017640485.1 Phycisphaerales bacterium
AGGGAGGCTTCGATGCTCATCGAAGAGACACACGGGCTGTCCGGGGTGGAGGCAACGACCATCGAAGCGGATGCCGTTGGTCATCTCTGGAGAGGACAGCCCCAATCGGTGGGCGAAGCAAGGCTGTGGCCGGAACCCCACGCCTGCGGGGGGTGGTGAGAAATCCAAGCGTCAGCGGCGGATTTCGAGCGGGGGGTATACGCCGGAAGAGTCGGGCATTGATCATCGAAGAGAGCCCAAAAGCGGGGGGTATACGCCGGAAGGGTCGGGCATTGATCATCGAAGAGACTCGACGAGCGGGCGGTAGATCCCCCAAGGGTCAGGAATTGACCATCAAAGAGAGTCCACGAATGGGGGGAGGCACCGGAAGCGTCATGTGCCCACCATCGAAGAGAGCCTCAAATCCCCCCGTTTGTGCCCAATCCAACCCCAGGCGATCCCCAAGATCTCTTGTGGAAAACCCAAGATCACCCGGATCAGGCCCCCTGGGGGGTCTTTGAGAGTCAAGATCCACGAAGATCCTCCGACACTGTGTCGGTGCTTGTGGAAAGCCTGTGGGGATCGTTGTGAAGATCGTGCGATCAAGGGTGGGGAAAACCTGGGGTCAAAACCGGGCCTGGGTTTCCCACAGGTCTGATCGCTCTCTGATCGCATCCCCATGTGGAATAAGATCCGAAATGGATCCAAAGACTTGGATCGGTTATCCACGAATCCACAGGCCCTACGTCTACGACGAGAGAGAAAAAGAAAGACTTAAATCTTCAGATTAGAGCTACAGAGCGACGGGCGGAGGCGATCTCGGACGGGTTGCACTTAGGAGCGATTGCCCTTGTAAGACGGGTCAGTACGCGATAGACCGTGGGGGGTTCAAAAGTGGTCTAGGTTCGCAAGGGGGACCGGATGAAGATACGAATCACGCGAGATGCTCTGACGCACGAGTTGTTCAAGGTTCAGGGCGTGGTCAACCAGAAAAGTGCTCTGGCCATCCTGAGCAATGCCCTGCTCGTCGCAGAGGGCGACCGCTTGACCATCCACGCCACCGATCTCGACGTGACGATCTCGACGAGCTGTCCGTGCGAAGTGGCCGAGTCCGGCCGCGTGACGCTTCAGGCCAAGCGCCTCTTCGACGTCGTCAAGAACATGCGCACCGAAGAGCTCGACCTCGAGACCGAAGCGAACCACTACGCTCAGCTCAACGCCGGCCCCATCAACGCCCGGCTTCCCGGCATGCCCGCCGAGAGCTTCGCGAACATCGCCACCACCGAGGACGTCCGCTTCTTTCCCCTCGGCACGGCCCGTCTGCTGGACATGATCGAGAAGACCCTCTTCTCCATCTCCACCGACGAGGGCCGTCCCAGCCTCAACGGCGCCTTCTTCCGGGTCACCCCCGCCGGTGGGTTCTCGATGATCTCCACCGATGGCCACAGGCTCTCCCGCATCGAGCTTCGGCCCGGCGAGGACGAGGACGCCATCCCGGCCTCGGAGTATCCGGCGGAGCTGACGCGGGGCGTGATCATCTCGCGCAAGGGCCTCACGGAGCTCAAGCGCACCCTGGACGTCTCGACGCCGGAGCTGGTCTTCGGCCTCAAGGACAACAACATCGTCTTCAAGCACGGCCCTGCGACGGTCTCCATCCGTCTCATCGACGGCACCTTCCCCGACGTCGACCAGGTCCTGCCCCGCGAGTC
>JAEPQP010000209.1 GCA_017640485.1 Phycisphaerales bacterium
GACGCCTTTCGCGTCTGTTCGAGCGCAGATGATGAAGGATCCGTTCGAGCAATCCTGAGAGGCTTGAGCCGCCCATTGGATTTTGGACACTGCTTGTTCGGTTGTGATGAGTGCCTTGCCGTCAAGATGCCCACATCGCTTGGGGAAGACTTGGTCTTCGAGATGGAGCCCCGCGCCGCCTGCATGGTTGTATTCCATGACCGTTCGGCGGACCATTTCCTCTTCACCAAACCCAGTGTCTGCATCAGCGATGACCGGAAGTCCTGAAGAATGCGAGACTTCGCAGACGACTCTCGCAAAGTGATCAAGCGTCAGCAGTCCAACATCAGGAACACCCGCGGCGACGGAGATCGCGCCACCCGATACATACGCGGCATCAAACCCCGCTTGCGCGACAGCGCGTCCCACAAGTGCGTTAAACGCTCCAGGGGCGGCGACGACCCCAGAATCCATGTGTGCTCGCAATCGATCGCCCGGGTGTTCGTTGTGGTTGGTGGAACTCATGAGTCACTATAGCTCAGCACGCACCGCACAGGAACCCCAATGATCCGATACAATCCTCGAATGAAGACCAATACCCGTTTGATGTTGCTCGCAGTCGCTTCGACGACACTGCCGTTGATCGCGCAGGATGCTGAGAAGCCTCGCTTCCAGATCGTCGACTCCAAGATCATTGCCTCGCAGTCTGCAGAGCAGGAACAGCTCACAGACCCGTTCGCGGAGAACCCGCGCGATGGGCAGATCATTTTCGCAGGACAACCGAGCGAGGATGATCTGAGAGCATTCGCAGCGATGGGCGGGAAGTTTGTTCTCAACACGAGAACACAGAGCGAGGTGGACAAACTCCATTTTGATGAAGCCGCACTGTGCACAGAGCTTGGATTGATGTATGTGCATATCCCGGTTTCAAGCTCGAAGCTCACCGCGATGGAGCCATTCGCACTCTCCGAACTCCTGAAGAAGACACAAACGATCGACAGCCCGATGCTCATGCACTGTGGTTCGGGCTCACGGGCAGCGATGCTCTACGGATTGACCAAGGTCTCCAAAAACGAAATGGACAAGAAAGAAGCGATCACCCACGCGATCGAGCTCGGCATGAGCCCACGCTCGGTCCCTTACTTTGAGAAAGCACTCATGCATGTACCCCAACGAGCGATCGCAGCGGTCGATCCGGCGCGACTCATCGACCATGTCCATCTCCTGACCAGTTTCGGGACCCGTCACACGCTCTCAGAGACCGAGTCCGAGACGCGCGGGATCGGAGCGGCGCGTCGGTGGGTGCATTCGGCATTCGAAGAAGCGATCGAGGGGCACGGGAAATCCGGTGATGCCGTCCCGTTTGTCGGGTTCGATCCGCACACGGTTGAACCAGACGGCCGGCGAATTCCGGAAAGGGTCGAGGTTGTCAATGTGATGTGCACCATCCCTGGTTCATCACCAGAAGCAAGAGATCGGCTGTATTATGTGCTCGCGCACCTGGATTCCAGAGCATCCGGAGCACTCGATGCAACCTCTGACGCACCGGGCGCTAATGACGACGCATCTGGTGTCGCGGCTCTGATCGAGATCGCACGCGTGCTCAGCAAAGAAGAACTTGATTCCACGATTGTGCTCCTCGCGACTTCTGGTGAAGAGCAAGGGTTGTTCGGTGCAAGGCTCCATGCGCAGGATCTGATTGATGCAGGCGCGGATGTCCGTGCCGTGCTCAACAACGACACGATCGGGGATCCAACAGGGGTGGGGGATCTGGATGGTTCCGAAGAAGTACGGATCTTCTCAGAGGGTCTCGGACTGGACCTGCTGGATATCGAGGATCCGGATCAACTCAAACGAGCACTGCGGATTCTCCGCTCGACCGGTTCAGAATCCGACTCCGACTCGCGTCAGCTCGCTCGATACATCAACTCCATCGGGAAACTCCACGGCGAACTCCCAGTCAA
>JAEPQP010000043.1 GCA_017640485.1 Phycisphaerales bacterium
AAGCGACGCACGCTGCAAACAACACACCGGGTCCACAGACGATCGAGTTTGCGATTCCAGTATCCGAGTTCTGGACTGGTGATGGCGTTGCCCTTCTCAGACTCGAAGACGGCCTCTGGTTCATAACCGATGATGAAACGACGATCGACTTCTCATCACAGGAAAGAAACATCGGAGACACAAACCCGTCCGGTCCCGAGGTCGGCGCATATGGCTTTGAAGTCAACGGCTGGGGACACCCCGCGCTCATCATCGCAGCGGACAACTGCGTCATCAAGGGAATGGGACATGTTGCACTCCGAACCCCATCCATAGAGATCCGCGGCAACCACAACCGCGTCATCGGGTGCAAAACACTAGGTGTCGAGATAGGAGCGGCTTGGCAGGAACCAGTTGCGACCAACAATATCATCGGTGGAACCACCCCTCAGGAACTGAACAACCTCAGCTTCATCGATATCCTCTCATGGGCCGACGACAACATCGTCATCGGCAACCAGATCAAGAACGTGAGGATCGCCGGGACTGACTTCACACATTACCCATCAAGAAACAGGATCGGCGGCACCACACCCGAGGAACGCAATGTCATCAGTGGATTTGGTTCCTACGGCACTGAAGGTTTCCCTACCGGCGAAGGAGTTCTAGTCAACTTTGCACAAGACACCCTCATCCAAGGCAACTACATCGGAACCACAGCCGACGGCATGAGCGGGGTTAGCCAAAGGGGGCCCAACGGGATAGAGGTTCGCGATTCGTTCAACACAACGATCATCGATAACTTAATCTCCGGCCTCTATGTTGAGGGCGTCAATCACGCCAACGGCCTGACCTTCGGCACCGCGATACGGGTCAACTCGATTAATGCCGACAATATGGGCGTAACTATCCAAGGCAACCTGATCGGTACAGACGCCACCGGTCTGAACCCAATCCACACCTATCAGGGAATCACGGTCGCACAAGCAACCGGACTCTATACGCTCCATGACACACTCATCGGGGGAATCCGACCCGGAGAGGGCAATACCATCGCGTTTACGGACACTACCGGCGTGGTCATTGGTCCACTCACGGTCGGCGGTCAGATTTCTGGGAACTCCATTCACTCCAATGCCCGGCTCGGCATCGATCTCATCCCTTGGTCAGGTGTGGGAGGTCCGACCCCGAACGACCCGATGGATACCGATACACAAGGTGGAAACGCCTTTCAGAATTTCCCTGAGATCCTGTCGGCTCAAACCGATGACAATACCATCACGATCGATGCGGTCCTCGATAGTGTTCCAGACACCGAGTTCAATATCGAGTTCTTCGCCTCCCCGGTATGCGATGCCAGCGGCTTCGGAGAAGGTCAAGTCTTCCTCGGAACGCAAACAGTAACCACAGACTCGTCAGGGATGGCCGCAATCGAAACTGCATTCAATAGCAACATCCCTCAGGGCTGGGTGATCACATCAACAGCAACCGACGCGCAGATCGGTAACACATCCGAATTCTCAGAGTGCATTCCCATCGCCAGCAATGGCTGTATCCCCGATATGAACAAAGATGGACAGCTCGACTTCTTTGACATCTCGATCTTCCTCACCGCTTTTGAAGCACACGACACCCAGGCCGACATCACTAAAAACGGCTCTTGGGATTTCTTCGATATCAGTGCATTCCTGAGCGCTTTTGCCACAGGCTGCCCTTGATGATTGTGAACCATAAATCAATCGAACTTCTTGACTAAGCACCAGACACTAAAGGACACCAGAAATGAAATCATTCATCCCCAGCATGCTCGCATTGACATCAGGCATTTGCTTAGCACAGAACTGCGATTGGGTTCTGGAAACAACTCCGAATCCGGAAGGGAATGTCATGCTGTTCGGAATCGATGGCAACTCGACAGATACTATTTGGACTGTCGGGGAGCAGTACATTTTTGATTTTCCTGTGCAGTTCGATTCTTACAACTACATCGCTCGATGGGATGGATCTTCCTGGTCGCAATCCGAAGCCCCGCAACCGAGCACGCTCCGGATCTCGCAGAACTTATCAGATGTCCTCTCAATCGATAACAATGATGCTATCGCGGTCGGAACATACAACCCGGATTCAGGGCCGTCACTTGCTCAGTCGATGCGATGGGATGGTTCGAGTTGGGAACTCATGCAGTCACCAGTGATCACTGGCGGCTGCGCTTTCCGTGCTATAGGCAAGGCAGGCGATGACATCTGGGCGTGTGGGAGCAAGTTCTCCGAGCTCCCACCTCCAGCGGCCTCTGGGTATCCACTCGCGGCACGATTGAATGGGGATGAGTGGGAAGTTTTCTTCGTGCCACCACTCGCTGAAACTGGTGGACGGAGTTTCAATCACATTCGCGCTATTGAAGGCGCGAGCGAAGACGATGCATGGGCTGGCGGCACCGCTCAGGACACCGGATTCGGATTTGGTCCCGCTGCTATGATGATCCGTTGGGATGGATCACAGTGGTCTCAGTATGACTTGAGGGACACCGTTCAATCTTTCAATTTCTCGAGTGTTGAATCGATCGAAGTCCTCACCTCAGATGACGCATGGGCTGCTGGCTATGACTATGACATCGATCGTCAGGTGACGATGCCGCTCATACTCCACTGGGATGGCAACACATGGAGCAATATCCCTGTACCAATCTTCGAACACAGCGCCGAACTCCGCGCGATCACAGCGCGGTCCAGCGATGATATCTACGCGTCAGGAACCAAGACCTTCGGTGACGGCTATCCTCACGCACTGATCCTTCACTGGGATGGAAACGAATGGACAGAAGTGCCAGAATCCAACTTAACAGATTACGGCACATGGTTCCGAGCAATGGCTACCGTGGAAGGAGAGCTTTGGTCAGCCGGGCAATCCAATGATCTCAGCCCGGGGATCACTCAGCGGCAAGAAGAATGCTCATCAGAATGTATGCCCGACTTAAACCGCGATGGAGTACTGGACTTCTTTGATGTTTCCGCTTTCCTAACCGCGTATTCCGCGCGAGAACAAATCGCGGACATCACCAGCAGTGGTACATGGGACTTCTTTGATGTCAGCGCATTCTTAGGTGCCTTCGCGACTGGTTGCCCCTGATACGATGAGCACCCAGTTCATGACGAGTAATCGATGATCGAAGCTATTGCGGCCTTTGATTCCCTAGATAAACCTCGCCAACAAGATACGAGTTTATTGAGTTGCGGATCGGAATGGATCAAGCATGTCCGATCTGCGACGCCTTTTGCGCCTCTATACTCAGATAGTGTGCTTTTTGGACCCTCAGGCCCTGTAGTTCGAGTCTGCCCAGGCCCATTCATGACGCGAAAGACCAGCATCCGTGCTGGTCTTTGTCATTTTTTGAGTCAATAGCCGCTTCTCAGCAGCCCAGAGGAATGTCGCAATCCAAGAATCATGCTGAGCGCACGAAGCTGATGCCCTGTCTGTGTTGGATCAGGAGCCAGATGGGGCGCTGTTGATGTTTCTGGAAGCGTGGATGCAAGATGTCCGAATGGCTTGAAGCGTACCTACACCCGAACCAACTGATCCGCACGGGGTTATTGCTCGCGTTGCTGATCTTGGTCCGTTGGTTGATCATCGTCCGTCTCCGCAAAGTGAAGGGCATGTCCAACGACATGCGCCGAAGATGGGCCGCACAGGTCCGGATGGCGCTGCTGTTCTTCGCACTGCTCGGGTTGATGATGATCTGGGGCAGCGAGCTGCGAACCTTCGCGGTATCCGTTGTCGCAATCGCAGCCGCGATCGTCATCGCGACGAAGGAGCTCATCATGTGCGTGAGCGGGAGCGTGCTCAAAGCGAGCGGGCGTTCCTTCCAGATCGGGGACCGGGTCGAGCTTGGGGACTTCCGAGGCGATGTTGTTGACCAAACACTCCTGACCACCACGATCCTCGAGGTCGGACCCGGGACCAACATCCACCAGCACACCGGACGGACCATCGTGGTTCCCAACAGTTTGCTGCTCAGCGCTCCGGTGATCAACGAGACATTCTCCAATGAGTATGTGCTTCATGTATTCAGTGTTCCGACCATCGAGGGGGAGCAGTGGAATGAGGCCGAGGCCGCGCTGCTCGACGCGGCGCGCACCGAGTGTGCGCCATTCCAAGCGGACGCCGAGCGCCACATGCTACGCTTCGTCCAGCGTCAGGGTCTCGAGTCTCTATCCGTCGAGCCACGCGTGAGTCTGCACCTGAACGATTCCAAGTCCGTTGTGCTGCTCGCACGGATCGCTGTCCCCGCTCGTCGGCGTGGGCGCGTGGAGCAAGCGATTCTGCGGAACTTCCTGGAATGGCGCGTGCAGCAGCAAGTCAGCAAGGACCAAGCGCCGACCGACTCTGGATCGACCACCAGCAGTTGATGACACAAAGGTGTCACCCGTGGATTTGGAGATCCATATCTCTAAAAAGAAATTAATATGCTTCTATACCAAGCATGACAGCGTGGACTCAGACTGGTTCAGATCGATTTCATGAGAGCGATTTCACGCTTAGATTGCTATGTTTTTTGAACTCCGCAATCAGGACGATTGCGTCAAACCGGCTGACCCAAGCCACATAGAACACCTGTTCTTGGTCAAAATGTGCCTTCCTCTTTTCGGATTTCGCCATACACTATCGGCTATGAGAATATTGATCATCGAAGACAATCCGAAGATGGCCAACGCGATCCAGAAGGGACTCAGCAGCCATGGGTACGCGGCGGATGTCTCCAACAGCGGATTCGAGGGCGAAGAACTCGCGGCCGGTGAAACGCCGTACGACCTGATCGTCCTGGATCTCATGCTCCCGGATCGTGACGGCGTGGATGTCTGCAGGAACCTCAGACGACGGTGCGTCGAGACCCCAATCCTGATGCTCACGGCTTTGTCTGGGACCGATGAAAAGGTCGAGGGGCTCGACGCAGGCGCCGACGACTACCTCACCAAGCCGTTCGAGTTTGAGGAACTGCTCGCTCGTATCCGAGCGTTGCTCCGCCGGGGGGAAGCCTCGGAGGGCCGACTCCTCGAATGCGACGAGATCCAACTCGATCTCTATACACGCATGGCCAAACGCGGCGACAATGAGTTCGAGCTCTCCAACAAGGAATACGCATTGCTCGAATACCTCATGCGGAACCCGAACCGGGTGCTCTCGCGTGCTCAGATCGCAGAGAAGGTCTGGGATATGAACTACTCACCCGGGAGCAATGTGATTGATGTCTACATGTCATCACTCCGCAAGAAGCTCGATCGAGGGTACGGGCACGAGTTGTTCCACACGATCAAGGGCGCCGGGTATCGATTCGGGGTCATGGACTGATCGTGGATCGGGTTCTGGATTCCAAGCAGCAGTCGATGTTCAAACTCTCGCTGAGGGTCCAGCTCTCGCTGTGGGTGGTGCTGATTTTCACGCTGATTCAGTGGATCAGCACCCTGGTTGTGTGGGTGATCCTGAGTCGTGCGATCTACCAATCCTTCAACGACTACCTACTGCTGCATTCGGTGGGTGTCTCCACGGCAGTGCGGAGCGAGCTCCCCAATCCTTCCGCTGAGTTTCTGGATGAACTCGAATCTGATCAGCTCGCGCAAGTTCGCTTCCATGTGTACTACATCGATGTCTATGACCAGACCGGCGCTCGTGTGATCAAGGATAGGCCGATGCTCGCACAGCTGGAGCTTGAAACCATCCAGCATGCACTGGACAATCCAGGACCGGTCCTCCTTGATCAGGTGTTCTGGGCCAATCCACCCGATTCGATCACTGAGCAGAACATGGTGATCTCCATTCAACGAGTTTTGGCTCGCGATGGCACACCATTCATCGTGCTCCAAGCGACAGATGATGCGTACGCACAGAGCCGGGTCGTCCAGATGGGCCAGACGCTGCTGATCACCTCGCTCGCGACCCCGTTCTTGGCGCTGCTCGCGGGATGGTTCATCTCGAGCATCGCGATCTCACCGATTACTCGGGTCCAAGAACTGCTATCCAATCTCACGATTGAAAAACTCGAGAAGCCGATCGAGGCCGAGGATGCCAGCACGGAAGTTATGGAGCTCGCGGCTCAACTCGACGAATCGAGAGACAAACTCAAGAGTGCATTTAAGTCCCAAGCCCGATTCATCTCGAATGTCTCGCACGAACTCAAAACCCCGATCGCGGTCATGCAGATCGAATCCGAAACCCTGGATCTCGAACACGCGAGCGAAGATGTGAGAGACTTTGTGCACTCGACGCGCAAGGAGATGACCAGACTCGGGAAAATGATCGAGAGCTTCCTCACCCTCACGCGACTCGAAGACGGCTTCGGGAAAGTCAACGGCAAACGCTACGCATACAACGATCTGGTGATGGATTCGATCGATCAGTGCATCGCGATGTCGGACCAGAACGCGATCCAACTCAATCCGGTTCTTTTCGCAGATGAAGATACGATGGTTCTCTCGATCATGGGAGATTCCGACCTCCTGATCACCATGCTCAACAACCTAGTCCGGAACGCGATCCGCTATTCGCCCGCTTCCGGCGAAGTCCGTATCGAGCTCCGTCATCTGAACACTGAGACCAAAGAGAAACGGGTCCAGATCGCGGTCTCCGACCAGGGTCCCGGGATCCCGTCCGATAAAATCGAACATATCTTCGATCGGTTCGCGAAGGTCGAGGGTTCCGATCGGTCTGGACGAGGACACGGACTCGGACTCGCGATCGCTCAAGGGATCGCTGAACTCCACGGCGGACAAATCAGTGCCCAGAACAACCCAGACGCCGGGTGCACATTTACCGTGGATCTTCCGGCTGTGCAGGATTCTGAGTCCTGAATAGGACATCTTTGGGAACATGAAGAGAATTTCATCCTGAAATTAAATCGGTTTCATCTGCGAAGCCAATATTTAATGCGATGGCTCCCAGATCTCCTCGATATGTTCGACGACGTGCTCTGATTACTTTAGTGTGCGCACTCGCAGTCCTCAGTGGGCTCGGGATCTTTATGTCCCAAGGCCGAACCGGGTCGGACATCACCTCAGCGATCTTCATCGTCGCTGTATCGGGACTCCTCCTCTTCATACTGCACAGCGTCACCCAGCTCGCTCTCCGGAGCTTTGGGTCTTCGTATGTGCAGCGCGATGAGGATGATCATCCTCCGCACTCGTCTTCGGATCACTGAAGCGCGATGCAAACTGCCCAACGCTTTGGGCGCCACGCAAAATGTTAGAGAATTCATACTCGGATCATTGTGGGTTCAGACCACCATACGAATATCTCAATGTGCAAGCGAGACAGGGCCTCATCGCTGGCGCAGGAATATCTCGGCCCTTGCATTCGAAACCAACACGAAAGGAACAGTCATGAACACCAAGACTACCCCACGAAAAGCAACGCACGCACTCGCTGGAGCCGTCGCGCTCGCGATCACGCTCGCCGCGGGTTCCTCGTACGCTCTCGAAACCAACCCGAATCACTACTCCGCTGAGCACTCAGGGAAGGTCCACGACGCGACCCCCTGGCTGACCCTTGTCCGCTCAGACACACTCATGGGCACCAAGGTCGTTGGATCAGACAACGAGAAAATCGGCAACATCGATGACCTCGTGATCGATCGCGGCACAGGACGTATCGTCTTTGCCGTCGTTGGTCACGGCGGGATCCTCTCGATCGGCGAAGATCTGTTCGCAACTGAGTACAGCCGCATGACCTACTACCCAACACTCGAGCGCTTCGAGATCAACATGACCAAGGAGCAAGCCGACCGCCAGGTCGAGTTCCTACCCGAGAACTGGAAGGACCTTGGTCACTCCGACTGGATGGACGAGTTCAACGAGTTCATGAGCGACGAGGACACCAAACTCTACGGCGGTGTCAACCTCGCAAATGGTAAGACCCATGAGGTTGAAGGCACGATCACCGATGTCAAGCGTTTAGAAAACGGTGACACTGAGGATGTGATCGTAACAGTGGAGACAAAAGACGGCGATAGTCGTGAGGTCATCCTTGGACCATCGTGGTACATCATGGGCTTGGACTCTGCTCCGACAGTGAGCGACACGATCGAGCTCGTCGCCGCGAAGCATGATGGACGCATGATCGCAATAGAAGCGAAGATCGCAGGCCGTGACATCAAGTTGCGCGACAGCGACGGCAAGGTCCAGTGGAAAATGGATAGCCGCGAGACCCCACGCTATGTGCTCCTGAGTGATCTGATCGGCCGCGATGTCGAGATCGGCGGGACCACCAGTGGCGAGATCCAGAGCGCCGTCGTCGAGACCTCATCGGGTCGGGTCGCGTTCTTCGGATTTGATCCAAATGAAAACCTCTTCGGCCTTGCAGATGAGATCTCACTGGTCCCATGGTCAGAGTTCAACATCACCCCTGATCTGACCATCTGGTCGAACTCGGATGATGAGACTTTCTCGGGTGCGCTCGCGATGCCTGAGGATCTGGGAACGATGAAGACCAAGCGTTCGTTGCAGAATGCATACTCACCATTCAGTGAAGATGTTCCGAACTTCGAAGTTCAGAAGTACGAGGACCGCTCGGACACTTCGTCCAAGACCTGGGACCGCACAGGTGAAGCATGGAACAAGAACTCCAAGCTGACCACGATGTTCGCAGACGGCAAGAAGGTTAAGCTCAAGGGTGATTTCATCCGCACCGATACAGTCGAACTCCACAACGGAGCGATCACCGCGACCACGATCCTGCTCAACACCGATGACGGCGAGCAGCAGGTGATCCTCGGACCAACCTGGTACATCGAGAACCAGGAGATGGACATCGACTGGGGTGATGAGGTCCGCGTCGTCGGACGCAAGACCACCATCGATGGCAAGACCTACATCGCCGCGTGGAATCTTGAGGACCCCAAGACCTCATGGACCCTCTGGAATGACACGACGCCGGCGTGGGTAGATTAATGCCGCAGCAATCAGTCGGCTGACGGCGCTCGCCGAGCATGACTGATTAATGAACCACAGCCCTTTGCCGACTCCGAAAGGGGTCGGCAGAGATTCAACAACCACTTCACCTTCGGCATGTGCTGCCGGAGTCCATCTGTGAAAGGAACTTACCATGACTACAAGAACCGCACACTACGACGCGAAGAACGCTGATACAGAGCGATCGGACCAAAGAAACGAACGGAAGCAACAGCGCATCCGTGAGCAACTTAAAAAATACGAGAGCAAGGAACTCGAGGACAAGATCCGCCAAACCTCGCCTGACGGGCGTCCCGCGAACCCAACACTCCGTTCCAAAGAGATGCTGATCCTCGCAGCGGGTTCACTCCTCGCAGTTCTCGCGATCAGCGGCGTGACTTACATGCTCTGGGGCACCAACGAAGCCCTGTTGGTCCTTGGTCTCGGTGCCGTGTTCGCGGTCGCCGGGAACCCGGTCATATGGGCGATGTTCTTCCGGAACAAGGAACGCGCCGCGATCCAGACCGAGCGTGAGAAGCTCGATGACCAGATCTCTGATTCATAAGCAGGTCCGGAAACGGACTCCGCGATTCAACTCCGCAAGCGTTTTGTGAGAGCTCACTACATTCTGAACCCCAACTGCAGAAAGGAACATTTCATGCAAACCATGACTCAAAAGAACTCCACCAACTCATCAAGCGATCTCCGTGAGGGGATCTCCGAGATCAAGAGCGATGCATCCGCAGTCCGCGAGGACCTCGCGGTGCTCAAGGAAGACGCGGCACAACTGACCGCGAATGCGACCCAGCACGCGATCGAAGCCGTGAAAACGGGTGCCGAATCCGCCGGAGAAGTCGCGAAATCCTTCGGCGCTAACGCGAAGAAGTGTCACGAGTCCGCGTGCGAGCAGATCTCCGCTCGCCCGACCACCTCTGTCCTCTTGGCGCTTGGAGTCGGGGTGATCGCCGGGCGTCTCCTCGCGGCACGGAAGTAAGCCATGATATTCTGGCGCGCCAAAGAACTGATCGAGGGAGGGTCCGAACTCTTCCGCGCCGAAGCAGAACTGATGAGCAAGCGATTCCGTCGTTTGCTCATTGGTTCACTTTTCTTCGTCGTGTTCGGGCTCTCCGCACTCATTGGGATCACCCTGATCACCACGGGTGTGCTCATCGCACTGAGTGACCCACTGGGTTGGGGAGCGTCCTTCGCGATTGTCGGAGGGTTCTACCTGCTGGTGGGATTGCTCATCTACGCGATCATCTCGGTCCGCAGCAACATCAACGAAGCGACCGAAATCGTCGCTGAATCTACCGAGACGATCGAGTCTCCTGAGACTCCCAAAGAGCTCGCACAGGATGCGAAGGATCGTCTCGAAAATGCGGCATCTCCCGATCCAGAGAACGCTCCAGAGGACAAGGACAGCCTCTTTGAAGGCCTGGACGAACTCAAAGAAAACGCGATCGAGATCGGGATGAAGAACCCGGTCGCGCTTGGTTCCGCTGCTCTCTTGGTCGTCTCGCTGCTGGGTCCAGGGAAAACCTTCCGGATCATCAGCCGAGGAGTCGCCGCGGCGGGACTTGCCTCTACCCTCATTGAAAACATCACCCCAGACGAAGAGAGCAAAAACAAGAGCGAACGCACAACATAAACTCCACATTGAGAACACACAACGCTGCCCGATCACTGTGCACACAGTGGTCGGGTATTTAAATGATTGCTTCTAACTGTGATTGTCGTTCCAACAGAGACGATCATTTCTTACGACTAAGACTCGGGATTGATATGGATATCCGTCAGCAGCGGGAGATGGTCCGACCCGATGTCTTCAAGTCGCGCGAGATGCGAAACACAGAACGCTCTGGTCACGAGCACATGATCGATCGGATAGCGGAGCAGCGGAATGCGGGCTGGGAAGGTGTTGTAGAACCCTCTCCCGATGCGCGGGTCATAGAGTTTCCCGATGGACTTCGCGTGCTCCGTGGTACGGGACCACCCCACATCATTGAAGTCCCCCACCATGATCCAGTGCTCGATCGGTGATTCCGCGATCGTGCGTGCCGCGACCTCGATCTCGATATCACGAGGCTTGCTCGAGACGCGTTCATCCTTATGACGCTTCTTCAGTCCAGGTGGCGGCGGATGCAGTACACATATCCCGACCATTGTGTCGTCGATTGGGGGATCAGCCTTCGTGTGATCTCGATTGATCCAGTCCTGAATCATGTCTGACATTCGGATCGCCGTCCAGATCGACGGGCGATCGTCGAGCACAAGCGTCCGAACCTGCGGATTGTGCAGCTCATACTTCGAGAGCAGCGCGATCCCCTTCCCGTTCGCACGATACTCGACAATCTGATTCGGAAGTTCAGCACAATGCTCACTTATGGAAGTCTGCCATGCTTCATCCACCTCGACCAATGCAAGCAGATCGGGTTCGTGCGCCATGAGCTTGTGCATCGCAGAGTCTGGGTTTGAGTTGGTGTAATCCACATTCGAAGCGATCACACGGCATCGAAGAGCCTCATCATCGGACGCATTCGGAACATCGGTGCTCACGAGCGGCGTCATCCGGATCGACCAGCTGCCCTGACGGATGATCGCGAGAATAAGCAGACCCATCACCGCAATCCAGAGCGATCGGATGATCGGGGAACTGAGTGCCTCCGAGTTCGTCATCGTGAATCCAGTCGGCACTAGCATCCCAACGACAGACAAAGCCACCGCACAGAACAGGATTTGGACTCTCGGGAAGTCCCAGACCCGCATCCACCAGCTCGAGCCACGGAGCATGGAGAGGGTTGTCCCGGTCACCATCAGGAGCGAACAGAAGAACCAGAGCAGTGTAACGATCAGCATCAATGGGCTTCCTCTGACTTCACTGTGGTGTGATCGGCTCAGCGGTACATGCTAGGTACAAAGAAGACGACGGAGGCTCAAACGAAACCTCACGCCGCCAGGGGACATCGAGTTGTGGTAAGCACGCGCGATCGATCAGATCGGACCTGACCGATCGATCGTGAAGCTCAGTGTTTATGCACGCGCGTCACGCATGTCGCGGATCTGATCATGACGCTTCTTCACAGATGCGTACTGGTCTTGAAGGATCGCGTTGAGCGGGCTCCCCGCCGTGTCCTTCAGGGTCTTCTCGTAGCACGCTTTGATCTCGTCTTCGCCGCGTTCTGCGTCCGCGAGAACGGTGTGCTCGTTGCCGCCGGTCACGGTCGAGCGGATATTCATCCACCAGCGATGAGCGGTGCCCTTGATTGAGCCATCATCCTCGGCTTCCTCGTCATTGACCGCGACAGCGACCTGGAGTTCGTGCGCAAACCGCTGACGCTCTCTTCCGCACTCACGGAAGTAGCTTGCGATCTCTTCATTCTCGATGTGTTCTGCGGCGGATTCGAATCCCTTCGAGCTGTCGATATTGATCGAGATGAGATTTTGAATGCCTTTGATGGTGTCTTCGTTCAGATTGGTAAGAGTTTCCATGGAAACGCTCCTTTGTTTTTGAGTAAATGTGTAATGAATCAATGCGGAGTGAAGAGAATCGAGTGTCGGGTGGTTTACGGATCGACAGCGTCTTCTACTTCGTCTGCGGCATCATCGAATGCGTCGCCGACATCATCGGCCGCGTCATCAATCGCCTCTCCCGCTTCTTCTGCAGGACCGTCGTTCGTGTCGCACGCAGTCATCGCGAGGACCGGGGTCGTCATCGCCGCGAGTGCAGCGAGTTTCAACAGCTTCTTGACGTCAAGCGTCTCTTTAAGTGAAGTAGTCATTTCATATCCTTTCAGACGATGTGCAGTCTCGTCGTGATTGTGTGGTTGTTGCTGCAGCGTGCAGCGAATCTGCCCTGTGCGTGATCGTGTTAGTTCAACGCTTTATCACCACGGCGTGCGAGCCCGCTCAGGAGTGAGAGCAAAAAGAGCACAATGAAGATAAAGAACAAAATCTTTGCGATGCCCGCGGCTCCCGCGGCGATTCCACCGAATCCAAACACAGCGGCGATGATTGCGATGATGAAGAATGTGAGTGCCCAACTAAGCATGATTGTCTCCTTATTCAGTTGAATGAGCGTTCTATGCTCGGATCAGTAAATTGTGTTGGCCCGAGCCCTGTGCTCAAGTCCATGTTGGTATGTTCGGGGCGCCGAATGGCGCCCCGATGATCTTGCGATGAAAGATGATTTATTATCATCATCCATCGCGGAGGTGGATCAGTCCTTCGCGTCGTCAGCGGTGTCAGCGATGCTGTCACCAGCAGACTCAACATCCCGTCCAACGCCTTCGACGGTGTTGCACGCCGTGAGCGCGAAGCCTGCACCGGTCAGCATCGTGAGTCCGACCAGGACCCAAAGCTGCTTGAGCGGGCTGCGATCGTGTTGTGGTGTTGTGTCGTTCATGCGAAGTTCCCCTTTCTGAACTGTCAGGTTGCTTTGCCGAGCGGCCAACCCGATCGGCTATGCTCATATATTGGAGATCAACATGATGCTCCGGCTGAACGGAACATGAATTCAGACTTCATATTGAAAAAGCCCCGTTTCCGGGGCTTTTTTCATGCTCAGCGTCGTGGTGTTTGATCCGAACGATGTGAGATTAGCGGCGACGGCGTGCCAGAACCCCCGAACACATTGCAAACAATGCGCCGGACATCGGGGCCGGGACTGTGTTGATCGAGAGGTTATCCATCATGACGCGAGGTCCGGTGTAATCATTCCCCAACGTCGCGTACAGACGCATGGAATCAAAGACCCCACCTTCAACAACCAGATTCGTGATCGCGGCGTTGTCGCGTCCGCCGAGGTTCGACATGGTGTAGGTATCCGCATCAACGAGTGTGTTGCCCATGTACGCTTCAAAGTGGAGGACGATGTTCCCCCATGGCCCGTTCTCGAAGAACGCGAGATCGACCGAAGCGTAATCCGCGGCTGCGTCCAGACCCATCTCCATGTACGAGAGTGCACCGATGCTGAGGTTGTCGCCTGGGATGAACGCGGACCCGAAGGTCAGCACGTTATTCGCGCTGCCCCATGTTGGGAAATCGTTGTAGAAGAACGCCGCGTTCTCGATGATGAACTGGTCACCCAGCGAGTTGATGTCATCCCCGCCCGCGACGAATGGATTCCCGTCTGGGAAGACGCCATCAACACTGTTGACTTCCCGGTAGTTGACCCCGTTGTAGCTGAAGCTGTTGCCGAGGAAACCTTCGTTGAGGTCGTCGTAGTTGCTCACATTCAGACCCGCGACCGCTGAACCAGCGGAGAGGGCACACACAATAGCAATCTGCTTGATCATATTTCAAACTCCTGTATATCCATCAAATTATCTTCGGCATCCTGCCATCATTGAAAACCGCTCACCGATCCTTCGGGAGCAACTCATGTTTCACAGCAACAGTCGAGGGGACCGGCGGGTACGGCATCCGGATCCGGTACAACTCGAAGTCGTCGGGTTTCCGATCAAGCCGATCAAAAATGTTCCGTGCAAGCTCGGTATACCCCGGAATATCAGGCGACTGCGCCATCGAGATCCCCATCCCCAACCGCTTGATTGTGTCCCCCACTTGTAGTTCATCCGACTCTCGAAATGAGTACGGCGAAGCGATATCCGAGAACACCTTGAGCTCACGCTCAACCTCACCAAACAACCCAGTATGCACAAAGAGGTCGTAGTGCAGCAGTTCACAAGGCGTGCGCACGCCGCTCCCGAAGTGAGCGATCTTGTCGTTGGGCATCGCGTGCGTCGGCGCGATGTTTCTCAGGATCTCTCCGGTCACAAGCGAGCGCTCGCCTTGCAGTCCGATCTGATCCGAGAGGAACTCGTCCTGCATCATCCCCTCAGGAGTCAGCGTTCGTTCAAGTTCGGGCATCGGATCGGAGCAGAACTCAGGAAGCACCGGGACCCCGCTGAATCGTTCCGAGGCTTGAGGATCGATCGCGAGGCGCTGCATCTCTTGCTCGTGCTTCGAGTCATCATCAACCGCGAGCGATTGGCTGACCACCCATCGGGTGTTGGGTCGCGTCTGATGGAATCCAATCAATCCCCGGATCTGAGCCGCGTGAAAGAAATGCTCCCGATCCTCAGAAGGCATCAATATGCTCAGGGACATCAGAACTTTGCAATGGGCGCCCCAGATAAAGCTGTTGCCCTCGAACGCTTGCTGCCTCCACTTCCGCTCGATCTGGATGTCGCTCCCGGATGTAGCGGAATCGATCATCAGATCAAACTCGGTCTTGGTTGACGCGTGGGTCTCGATGAGCGACTGAAACCCATCACTCGCGTTGCGGATCGAATCGATCAACTCGCCCGACACCCCCTTGGACTTCGCGGCTTTCACCCAAGCCTCGATGCTCTTCTTCGAGGGCATGTGCTTCGCGGCGACAAACGGGTCGTCAGCATACGCGACGCGGATGATCTGCCAAGCCAGCTTCCTGTGAATGCCGAACGCATCAGCAACACTCGTGACCGCCTTGGAACCCGGACATTTCTGCTCCAGGATCTGCGCGTACACATTGCGAGCCCTCCCCACGGCCTCGGAGGTATCGATCTGAAACCGGTCAATCGTGCTGGATGTCCCTGAGTTGAGCGTCGGCATCCGAACAGCATACTGTTTTTCATTGTGTTTACAAGAGTGTTTCTGAAACAATTGTTGAAATCGTCAGAATTTGGTCAATATCCTCAAATTTGCTGCTTCTACGCCGATTGATCAACTCATCATTCGTGCCGAAGAGCGACGATCGGGTCCAGATTCGCGGCTCGCATCGCCGGGTACATCCCAAAGATCACCCCGACCCCGATACTGATCACCACCGAGATCATTACGCTCCAGAGCGTCACCACCGTCGGCATGCCTGCGAACACCGTGATGAGCCAGGGAATGAGCAGCCCGATCCCGATCCCGATCAACCCGCCTGTAACAGAGAGCACAACCGTCTCGATCAGGAACTGACCGATGATCTGTTTCCGCCGAGCACCGATCGCTCTCCGGATCCCGATCTCGCGCGTCCGCTCAGTAACGGAAGCGAGCATGATGTTCATGATCCCGATCCCCCCGATGAGTAGCGAGATCCCCGCGATCGATCCGAGCACGATGTTGAATGTCCGCTGCGTGGACTCCGCTTGTCTGAGCAGTGCGAGCGGCACACTCATCCGGTAATCCTTCTTCGGATGAAACAGCGAGAGCACACGCTCGATCCCCGCGGCTGTGGATTCAACATTCTTGGTTGAATCAACCTCGACAATCATCTGGTGAAGCTCGACCATCTCACGCGTATTCGAGCCGCTCCCGCGCGTGACCGTGATGTCCCCGAATCGTTCCTTCGCGACATTGAGCGGGATGTACGCATCAATCTGCTGATCGGGAGTCTGCATCGTTCCCGAATCAGTCGCTTCTGATTTGATGATCCCCACCACTTTGTAGATCCCCTGATTGATCCGGACCTGTGCGTTCAGGATGGATTTGCCCGCAAGGAGCTTCCTCGCGCCGTGCTCTGTCAGGACCACAATATTGGACGACTGCTCCATATCGCGATCAAGCATCACGCGACCCGCAAGAATCTCGCGCTCGACAAGCTCAAACCATTCGGGTGTCGTCCCAACCAATCGCAGCTCGAGGGTGCGTGATCCCACGCGTCCCTCGCCACGGATCAGCTTCGCGGGGACCGTGCGGACAACGGTGTCGAAGCTCTGCTGGATGCGTTCGAGGTCGTCGTAGAGCAATCCATAGATGTTCATCCGGATGCGTTGCGACCCCGATGCCGCTTGTTCGATCGGCTTTTGCGAGTTGATGATGATGTTCTGGCTCCCCAGCCGCTTGATCTCATCGAGCGCTTGCTTCGACGCCCCCTCCCCAACCGCGAGCATCGCGATGACCGCGCCGACCCCGAACACCATGCCGAGCATGGTCAGCACTGATCGCATTTTATGGAGGAGCAGCGTTTTCACTCCCAGCGTGATGTTGCGAGAAAATCGTGAACCGATCATGCCTGCACCACACTCTTCTGAGCGTGATGCTCGTTGTTGGTCTGATCGGTGATCGATTCGATGTTCCCATCGCGCATCACGAGTTGGTACTGCGCATATGCCGCGATCTCGGGTTCGTGCGTGACCATGATGATGGTTTTCCCCTGATCGTGCAGCTCGACGAGCAGCTCCATGATCGAATCACCCGTCGCGGTATCCAGGTTCCCGGTCGGTTCATCCGCAAGCAAGACGGAAGGGTTGTTCGCAAGAGCGCGAGCGATCGCGACGCGCTGTTGCTGACCACCCGAGAGTTCGGTCGGTCTGTGCCCCAGCCGCTCGGCGAGCCCGACAAGAGCCGCAATGGATTGCCCGCGCTCGTTCGCTTCATTCGGATCGATCCCCTGGTAAAACAGCGGGAGCACGATGTTCTCTTGAACAGTCAGCTGCGGGATCAGGTTGAAGTTCTGAAAGATAAAACCTAGGTGTTTCAAGCGAAGATCCGACAGCTCGTCGTCGCTTGTCGATGCGATGTCCTGACCCTCAAGCAGGTACTTGCCCTGGGTCGGTCGGTCGAGACACCCCAGCAGGTTGAGCATCGTGCTCTTCCCCGAACCGCTGGATCCAGAGATCGCCCAGAAACTACCGCGCTGGATCTGGAGATCCACACCCGCGAGCGCATTGACATCCTGATCACCCATCCGGTAGGTCTTCCAGACCCCGTTGAGTTCGATCACTCGGTCTTCGGCATTCCCTACACCAAACTCTTGCCCGGAATACTGAGTCAAGGCATCGACCCCGCCATGGATTTCGCACGCTCTGGTCGTCCTCTCCGAGTGGTCTGTGTGGAATCCTTTTCCGCCGATGCGGTTGCTTCGGGTGCATCAGAGCTCACTGCTGTTCCGGTCGGATCCTCGTTGAGTGGCGGTGTCAGCAGCACCTCATCTCCAGGCTCAAGGCCACTCAGCACATGGACCATCGCGTTGTTGTCAAGACCCGTCTCGACGACGCGTGGGATATTCCGCTCGCCGTTTGCGACATACACGATCGATTCACCGTTGCGTCCAACCACCGCTTGGATCGGGACCGAGATCGCGTTCTCGAAATCATCGATCAGGATATTGGCTTTGCAGCTCATCCCAGTCCGAAGCTCTGGATGAACGCCATCGATCATGATCTGGGTGTCGTACACCTTCAGGTCTGGGTTCATGAAGACAGATGTCGCGTCCGGGAGTGGTGCGATCTTGATCACGCGTCCGGTGAAGGTCCGTCCTGGGAGCGCATCAATCGTGATCTCCGCTACTTGATCAAGCTGAACCTTCCCGAGCGCGGTCTCGTGCACGCGGATAACCACCATCATCGAGTCCGCGGTTGGGAGGTGGATCAGTTCTTGACGCTCACGCACTTCTTGGCCTTCATCAAGCGGTTGAGTATCGCCGCGCCAGCTAAACTGGGCGCTGGTCGCATACACGACCATCCCGTCAGCAGGTGCGTAGATCTTGGTCTTTGAAATCTGATCCTCGATTTTCTTGAGCCGATCCTTTTGTCGCTGAAGCTCAGCACCAGACGCACGCTCACGCGCCTGGGCTTGCACAAGACTGCTCGCGGCTTCACGCTTGACACGCTCGAGCGCCAACGCTTTTTGCTCGATCTCTGAATCGAGTTCTGTCAGCCGTCTGATGTGGGTGTACTCCTTGAGCAAACGGAGATCTTCCCGTGCAAGCGCCACTTGGAGTTCTGCCCGCTTCTTGGACAGCTCGTCGGCGCGGTACTCGGTCTCGGAAAGGTACTTTTCCTGAAAGAGCTTCTCGGACCACACAAACTCGTCGGTCGCTCTTCGGTAATCTTCTTCAGCGAGCGTTACATCAGACTCTGCTTTCATGAGCAGCTTGGGCCATTCGCCCTCTAGATACTTGGTCTTGTCCTCGATTGCAAACTGATTGTCCTGCTCCGCTCGAGCAACATTACTCTGGTTCTGGATCTTCGTGACCGCG
>JAEPQP010000069.1 GCA_017640485.1 Phycisphaerales bacterium
CGACCGGTATCTCCGAGGCGGGGACCACACCCCGTTCAATCAACTCGGCATGGCCGCGGTCCGATTCTGCGAGGTCTACGAGAACTATGACCATCAGCATCAGGATGTCCGGGTCGAGGATGGCGTGCAATACGGCGATCTCGCGTCGTATGTAGATGCACAGTACCTCGCAGGCGTAACCAAGCTCAACACCGCTGTGCTGGTCCACCTTGCGAATGCACCTTCAACTCCGGCAGACGCTCGGATCATCACGGCTGACCTAACCAACGATACAACCCTCCGCTGGACCAGATCCCCGGAATCCGACACTGCCGGATACGAGGTCGTCTGGAGAGCGACGACGGATTCAGATTGGACGAAGTTCGAGGATGTCGGGGACACCACTGAAGCGACCATCGATCTTTCAAAGGACAACTGGATCTTCGGTGTGCGTGCGTATGACGAGGAGGGGTACCGCTCTCCGGTCACGTATCCATATTCAGCTCGGGAGTGATCGGACCCACAAGTGTGAGAAATGTGTGAATCTCCGAGGGATTTGGATCCCAGATTTGGAACCCAAATTCGCTCGGTCTACCATCGATCATGTTTCACCCATGGCACGATGTTCGACCCGGTATCCAGACTCTGAATCTCCCGCAGCATTTCCGTGCGATTATCGAGATTCCCAAGAGCTCATCCAACAAATACGAGCTTGACAAGACCACCGGCATGCTCCGGCTCGATCGGGTGCTGTCCAGTGCTGTGTATTACCCAGCGAACTATGGGTTCATCCCGCAGACCTACGCTGAGGACTACGACCCGTTGGATGTGCTGGTGTTCTGTACTGAGAAGGTCCCGCCGCTGTGCATCTGCGAGGCGCGTGCGATCGGTGTGATGACGATGGTGGATGAGGGGCAGCCGGATCACAAGATTATCTCTGTGCTGATCAACGATTCTGAGTTCGAAGATATGCACACGATCCAAGACTTCCCGAAGCACACCTTCAAAATGCTCAAGCGGTTCTTCGAGGACTACAAAAACCTCGAGGGCAAAGCCGTGGAGGTCGATGAGATCCAGCCAGTCGAGCGGGCGCACGAGATCATCGAGGACTCGCTCCAGCGATACTCCGAGGCACGCCGATCGGGTGAACTCTGAGCGATTTTTGCCCTTCCAAAGCCTCATTTGAACCGGCTTGCGTATGATCGGGTATGAGCACCACAATCCAATCGACAACCGAGCCCGGACTGTCCTCGCTGACCGTTGCCGGGAGGACTTTCAACTCCCGTCTCTTTGTTGGGACCGGGAAGTATCCGACGATGGAATGCATGGCCGAGTCGTTGGATGCTTCAGATGCTGAGGTGATCACGGTCGCTGTTCGGCGCGAGCGGTTGTTCAATGATGATGGAAAATCGCTGCTCGAATACATCGATCTGGACCGCTACACCATCCTCCCGAATACGGCGGGATGCTTCAGTGCCGAAGACGCGATCCGTGTATCGAGACTCGGGCGGGATCTGCTCGAGCAACTCGACAACCCCGGCGCGAACTGGGTCAAACTCGAAGTCTTGGGTGATAAGAAAACGCTCCTGCCGGATCCGGTTGGTACAATTGAAGCCGTGAAAGAACTCACCGCTGATGGATTCCAGGTGCTGTGCTACTCCAGCGACGATCCGATCACGGCACTGCGGATCAAGGAAGCCGGTGCTGCAGCGGTCATGCCCGCGGGCTCGCCGATCGGTTCGGGACAGGGTGTGCTCAATCAGAACAACCTCGTGCTGTGCTTGGAACTGCTCAAAGAGAACGATCCGGATTATCCGGTTGTGATTGATGCGGGTGTTGGGTCCGCGAGCGATGTCGCGGTCGCCATGGAACTCGGTGCGGATGCCGTGCTCCTCAACACCGCGATCGCGCACGCGAAGAATCCAGTGATGATGGCGCACGCAATGCGGAAAGCATGTGAAGCGGGTCACCAGTCCTACCTCGCAGGACGCATCCCCAAGAAACGCTACGCCACCGCATCCTCTCCGATGGAGGGCGCGATCAGTTACATCCCCGGCGAGTGAGTTGTGCTAAGATTCGGGTATGGAAGAGTCTCCTCAACCGATCCCGAATGCAAGCCGTGATATCAAGTGCATGTCATGCGGGTACAATATCGTCGGGCTTCGGCTCGGGGATTACTGCCCCGAATGCGGCACGCAGGTGATGCAGTTCGCTTCGCAGACCCACCTCTCAAGCGGGAAAGCGATCGCTTCAATGGTGCTGGGGATTGTTTCCATCATCGGTTGCTTTGCATACGGAATCATCAGTCTTCCCTGCGGCATCATCGCCGTTGTCTATGCGAAGAAAGCTCGTCTCGCGATCCAGAACGGGACCGCTCCGGTCAACTCGCAAGGGATGGCCACCGCCGGGAGGGTGTGCGGCTGGATCGGGATCGTGCTCGGATCGTTGATGTTCGCGTACTTGCTCTTCATACTGATTGTTGTGGTGCTTGGGGTTGGATTCGGCGCCGCCGGTGGCGGGATGGTGCCGTAAATGAACACGGACTCATCGATAACCAAGATCCCGGACAAGCACGATCTGTATGAACTGTGTGTCCAGAATCCAGAAGCACTCATCCCGCTGCTCCGCGCGATCCACGGCAACGATCCCAAAGCCCTTTGCGAAGACTTCTCTGGGACCTCCATCCTCTCGCATACATGGGCGGACCTCTCAGAATCCCACCACGCGATCGCGATTGATCTGGATCAAGAAGCACTCCAGAAACACCCCGCCCATCCACGCGTCGAGAAACTTCATGCGGATGTCAACGACGCAACCGCATCGGGTGATGTGCTGTTTGTTGGGAATTTTTCGATCGGGTACCACCACACTCGAGCAGAACTGATCGCGTACCTGAAGCAAGCTCGATCAAGACTCCAAGAATCGAACGGCGTCTTCCTCTGCGACACCTACGGCGGGGAGGGCTCATTCGTCCTCGGCGGCGTCCACCGTCCCACCCCGATGGGCGATGGCCGGCTCTGCAGATACACATGGGAGCAGCGCGATGCGGACCCGCTGACCGGGATGGTGACGGATGTGATCCATTTCAGGGTCGAGCACGCCGGGAACATCATCGAGGAATACGACGACGCGTTTGTCTACCACTGGCGCCTCTGGTCGGTTCCTGAACTCCGCGACGCGATGCTGGAAGCGGGTTTCGCGGAAGTCCAGGTCTACGCCAAACTCGCCGACGCGATCGACGACGAAGGGAATGCGTATATCAGCCCGGTCGAAGACCCGCAGGATGAACTCGACGATTCATTCATCGTCCTCGTCGCGGCTCGGGTCTCTTGAACCACAAGCATGCCCAGTCAGATTCAGCGGCTCTTACCTGCCATCGCTGCGGATACGACATGCACGATCGGAGTCAGGGTGATCCGTGTCCTGAGTGCGGAACTCCGTTCAGTCATTATGCTGATGCGTATACGAGTAAGTCAAAACTGACGTATCCGCTCTGGATGGGAGTTGCAGGTATTGCCGTGATGCCGTTTTGGGCTTCGTTAACCCTGTTATTGCTTGCTCCATCAATACTCATGGCTGTGGGAGACCGGTCATCATTCCCCAAAGTTCGAGTTCCACACTGGGCTGTTACACGGCTTCGATTGAACATGATGCTCCTTTATGTTGCACTAGCAGAGTTCTGGGCACTCATGCTCATCAGCACACTCTGGCCCGATGCGCTCAACTGGTGGTAGGGTAGTGAGTTCCCATTAGAAAGAGTGAACCGGAGCGATGAGATCGCCGAAGAGAGTAGCATGACCGGACCAACCACCAACACCACCGGACCCCTGAGCATCGTGATTGATGAAGAGCGTGAGACTGAGCGTGGGTGGTCGTACATCGTCACCCTGTCCTGGAAGTCCAGAGGCACGACCGAGCATGAGATCACGCTCAGCTGGGTCGATCATGATCAACTCACCGGCGGGACCACCCCTCCAAGCCAACTCATCGAGCGGGTTGCAGAGATCGTCGCGTCCGCGATGGGGGTTGATGAGATGCCCGCACGCTTTGATGTCTCCTCGATGCGTCGCGCGATTCCGGAGTTCCAGCGTCTGGTCAATGCGTAATCCCGATCCTGACCGATTTATGTCCTACAGTCCTCGGAACCGCCCACTGAAGTGGAGCAATGAACTGGAGAACTGATGGACCCTGTTGACATGCTGATCCGAGTACTGATCGGCCTGGTCGCGGGTGTCGTCGGTGGTCTCGCGGGACTGGGTGGGTCGATCATCATGCTCCCGGCGCTCGCGATGATCTACGGCTATTCACTCAACGGCGAAGAGGACGAATCCCAGACTCGGCACCATGTGTACATGGCCGCGGCGATGTGCGTCAATGTGATTGTCGCGCTCTCTTCAACGCTCATGCACACCAAGAAGAAGGCGGCCCGCAAGGATGTGCTCATCTCGCTCATCCCCTCGATGACCGCGGGGATGGCCGCGGGGGTGATCTTCGCGGGTGAATCTCCCGGCCGATGGTCGCTCGTCGCGTTCGCGTGTTTCATCTGGCTCTACTGCCTCTACAACATCGTCACCACCATCAAGAAGGTCCCGGATCATGCGGATGATTCTCCTTCCCCTGCTCACTGGAAGATGATCGCTGTGGGACTCTTTGTCGGCGCGGTCTCAGGGTACCTCGGGATCGGGGGCGGGATCCTGCTGGTCCCACTCCTCCAGATCAGCGGCCTCCCGCTGCGCCACGCGATCGCGGGGAGCGCCGGGGTGATGTGGATCAGTTCAATCATCGGCGCATCACTCAAGCTCTACACGCTCCCGACCATCCACTACCCTCCCCCAAACGAGAGTGTGCATCTGACCATACTGGATGCGCTCTCCTTCGCAATTCCCATCGGAATCGGCGCGCTGGTTGGTGCGTACGCTGGGGCTTGGGTCGCCCACAAGATCAAACTCCCGCATTTGAAGCTGATCATCGCGTTGATACTTGCGATCGCTTCGACGAGGATGGTCATGGGCTAGTTCGGAATCTGGTCTGCAAGCCAACGAGTGCAAAGGCAGCGAAGGCAACAAGCCCACTTGGTCCAGGGACAATATTGATTTGGAGAAAATCTATCGTCCCGCTTCCAACTTGATTGTTTGAGTTGTGATAGAAAAATTCGTGAGTTGAAAATGAACTCAGGTCGAGTTCGTCGCCGTTGTTTGGGATGACAGATCCATTCAGACTCGAACTTCCGTTAGGCTGTCGAAGCCGAAAGTCAGTTCCTGTGATGGAACCAGATCCCGAGACATTTGCGCCAAGCAAGAGTGAATCAACTCCTCCTGAGCCTTCAGGCGAGTCGATGATGAGCAACAGTTGAGTCGCATTGGTAGAGTATAAATCTGTGTGTTCGAAATGGAACTGTATATTGTTGATATGGCCTTCCATTTCCAACATAAAGGGAGAACCGTTCATGCCATCGAAGAACCAACTACTGAAATCGTTCTCTGATTGATTCGCTGGGACGGATGTATCAACCCGATAACGCACTGCGTATTCCAAGAGAGGATTCGCATCTAAGTGTCCAGAGATCAGAATGTCGACAATCTCGCCCTTCGCCGAGTTCGTTGAGAAACACAGCAAGCAGATATTGAACAGGGTGCATGTAGAGAGAAATCTGTGTGGTTTCACTCTCTTTGGTACTGGGGACATGATTGATCTCCGAACTGCATACAGCTTCGATGAACTCTTGAGAAGTCAAGAAGATACATCGTTCTTCGAATACATGCAATACAAAAAAGAATCTACATTCGCCGTCCCTTGCCTCGTGTGCCCGGGGCGCCCCTGGATCCTTTGGTCGGTTGCTTTCCGCGTGCGCCTTTCTTCATGATTGCTTCGATTTTCGAACGCTTGAGCAGCAGGGGATTCTCATCGTCGTTGTGCTGGACGAGCAGCTCTTTGACATGCAGCATCTGATCTCTGAGAGCCGCGGCTTGCTCGAACTGGGTGGCTTCCGCGGCACTCATCATGTCCGCTTGGAGCATGCCCACCAGAACCTCGGCATCGATGAGCGTGTCGGTTGACTCCGAAGCGAAGCGAGCAGAGCGCCGCGCCTTGAGCTCGGTATCGATCCCGCGCCGGATATTCTTGATGATGGTGGTGGGGGTGATGCCGTGCTCCGCATTGTGCGCCAGCTGCTTCTCACGGCGACGAGCGGTCTCGGACATCGCTTGGTCCATGCCCTTTGTCACGCTGTCGGCGTAGAGGATCACACGCGATTCGGAGTTGCGAGCCGCGCGACCGATCTGCTGAATGAGGGAAGTCGCAGATCGCAAGAATCCCTCTTTGTCCGCATCAAGGATGCACACGAGCTGCACTTCCGGGAGGTCTAATCCTTCTCGAAGAAGGTTCACGCCGACGAGGATATCGAACTCACCCGCACGCAGGTCTGTCAGGATCTCGAGCCGATCAAGCGTCTCGATCTCAGAATGGAGGTAGCGGACACGCATTCCCTGATCGCTGAGATAGGTTGTCAGGTCTTCGCAGAGTCGCTTGGTCAGCGCGGTGACCAGCACGCGTCCGCCAGATTCCACGATGTGCTCGCACTGTTCCATGAGGTCTGGGACCTGCCCGGTCGCGGGACGCACCTCGATCTCGGGGTCAAGCAATCCTGTCGGACGGATGACCTGCTCGATGACCTCGCCGCCGGTTGCTTCGAGTTCGTACGGTCCTGGAGTTGCGCTTACAAACATCATCTGGGGGACGAGCGCCTCAAACTCTTCAAACTTGAGCGGGCGGTTGTCGAGACACGACGGCAGCCGGAATCCGTGCTCGACCAGCACGTTCTTGCGTGCCTTGTCGCCGTTGAACATCGCTTTGATCTGCGGCAGAGTCACATGCGATTCGTCCACGATGATCAGCCAATCCTTCAGGTTTGTACGCGTCACTCCGAACCGCTGCGTATCCATTGTGTGGTCACGCCCGTCGTACTGCGTCTGGACCGATGCGGGATCAATACTCCCCGGCGCGTAGTCGAAATAGTCGAGCAGCGTGAACGGTCGCTCGCCGGGCTGTCTCCCGTCCATGTACCTCGAGTAGTTCTCGACCCCTTGGCAGTACCCGACTTCTTCGATCATCTCGAGGTCGTACTTCGTGCGAGCGAGCAGCCGCTGGGCTTCGAGCAGTTTGCCCTCGTGCCGGAGCTCCATGACGCGTGCGTCCATTTCTTCGCGGATGTTGTTGAGCACATCGGACAGCCGATCCTCGGGCATCACATAGTGCACCGCTGGGAAGAGGAAGTAGCGTGACTCCTCAGCCAACAGTTCGCCGCTGATGGGGTTGATGAGCTCGATCTTCTCGATCTCATCCCCGAAGAGTTCAATCCGGACCGCGAACTTCTCATATGCGGGCCAGACCTCGATCGCGTCTCCGCGTGATCGGTATGAGCCTCGCTGGAAGTCGATCTCCGCACGCTCGTAGCGCATCGCGTTGAGCGCCAGGAATAGGTCCCTTCGTGGGAGCTCCATCCCGACCATGAGGGTGTAGACCCGCTCGGAGTAGGCGCTCGGAGAACCCAGACCAAAGATGCACGACACCGACGCGACGACCACACAGTCCCGGCGCTGGAGCAGGTTGCTCGTCGCGGCGAGTCGGAGTTGGTCAAGATCTTCATTGCGAGAGGAGTCCTTCTCGATGTAGATGTCGCGACCGGGGATGTACGCCTCGGGCTGGTAGTAGTCGTAGTAGGACACGAAGTAGTTGACCGAGTTGCGGGGGAAGAACGCCTTGAACTCCTCGTAGAGCTGAGCCGCGAGGGTTTTGTTGTGTGAGAGAATGAGGGTTGGTTTGTTGGTCCGCTCGATGACATTGGCCAGCGTGAAGGTCTTCCCCGTCCCCGTCGCGCCGAGCAGACACGAGCGGGGCTCGCCGCTCTTGATTGACGCCACAAGGGCATCGATCGCGGCGGGCTGATCACCCGCGGGCTTGAAATCACTCACCACCTCAAACGGTTTTTGGTCAACTTGCATCAACAGATCGTAGCGCCAGATTCATCCATCGAATCGGCTGTTCGGGTCAGTCTTCGACCCCGCGAAACTCCGGGAGTCGCGCGGGCATCGTGCTGCCGTACCATTCGTCGAGTGTCCATTGCGATGCATCACATCCGGACTCGGTCAGTACTTGCTCCGCTTCCTCGGCCGTGGTCGCGTTGAGTAACAACAGCCAATGATCGTCCACCACCCGAGTCCCTTCGCGTCCGATCAGCGTCGAGTAGAGCGAAATGGAGTCATTCAACTGGGGTCGATCGGTTCCATCGACCGGTGCGGTGGCCCAGAAATATCCGCGTCCCACCCACGCGTCATCCACATCAGGATCCGAGAGTCGTCGTTCCTCGTCTTCTTTCTCGAGTCTCGGGAGTTCAAGCACGGCATCATTCGTCTTGATCTGCAATGCTTCAAACTCGAAGATCCCAAGCTGCCCCGGAGGATCGGTCGCGGCGTGCTTCAGTGCCTCGTCAATATCATCAGTCGCAAAGATCCACATCCCGCGCAGATCGTCAAAGCTCTTCGGTTTCCAGTACGGCCCAGCGATCAGCAAGTCCCCCTCGTCCGCCATCCGTGACATGTTCGAGAAATGACCCTGAAACGCCTTCTGTTGGGTTTCTTGATCGATCTCGATCGCAGGTCCCGTGACGATGTACACAAAAGTGTACGTCTCTTCCAGAGGCTGGGCTCCAGCGTGCAAGCAAGTCGAGGCAATGAGCAGCAGGGTCGTGAATATGGTCTTCATGGCACAGATTGTACAGCATCGTGCCGAACCCGGATGCACAGGAACTCGAGAACAAATTTTCAGATTGGATACGAAATGACTTGCTAAACCAAAATGGTGACTATATAGTCACATATAGAGCTCAAGGAGGGGCTCGTTGTTCAAGGATGCACGATGCCGAGTACGCAGTCCCAATCTGAGCACATGGACGAGGTGTTCAAAGCGCTCGCGGATCCAACACGCAGAGCGATCCTTGATCATCTCAAGGATGGGCGAAAGACCACGACACAGCTCGTCCAGGAGTTTCCGCAAATGACCCGATTCGGAGTGATGAAACACCTGAATATCCTCGAAGGCGCTCAACTCGTGGTTTCCAAGAAAGAAGGTCGGACACGATGGAACCATCTCAACGCGGTTCCGTTGCGATTGATCTACGAGCGATGGGTGAGCGGCTACGAGAACCAGTGGGCAGGATCACTGATCAAGCTCAAACACGCCGTTGAATCCAAACACACAAGCACCAACTCCCAAAAGAAAGGCGATCCCCAATGAGCACCAAGTTCCTCGATACCCCCGCCCGCGTCGCGCAGTCACAAACCGAGATCACGATCGAAGCGCCAAGAGAACTGGTCTACCGGACATGGTTTGATGAGCCGCACAACTGGTTTTATGAATCCGAATCCACCAAAGAGACCACCCCGACCCGATGCGAGGAGAAAATGGGAGGCAGGTTCTACATCGAACTCCCGAACGGCGGGTTCAATGTCATCGGGGAGATCACCATGATCAAACCCAATGAAAAGATCCGTCTGCGAGGGGATTGCACCATGCCGCAAGCAACGCTCATGAACATGACCGTCAGCTTCGAAGACACGGACAGTGGCACCCGGGTCAGCGTCGATCATCGGATGTCCGGCGAGATCCTCGACGACTTCCCGGAAGGATTCGAAGAAGGATGGCTCGACGGGCTTCAAAAGCTCAAGGCACTCGTCGAATCCAAGTGATCAACTCGGCTAGGACTTGTCTGCAGTCTCGGATTCACGCATCGATGCCAATGCTGCTCGCAGTTTGCCCGATGGCTTGGGTGACTCGCTCTTGGCTGTTGCTTCTTGGAGTGCTGGTTCGGTGTCCACTGGTTCAGCGGGCGCATTCTTGACTGCTTGCTCGTCAATCTCGCCGTCTTCACCGACCTGATCGAACCGGACCTCGACTCGTTTCGAGACGCCGCGTTCTTGCATCGTGACGCCGAAGAGCTTGTTGGTTGCCTGCATCGTTCGCTTATTGTGCGTGATGACAATGAACCGGCTCTGGAGCGCGAAGAGATCGAGCGTCGAGCAGAACCGTCCGACATTCGCCTCGTCGAGCGCCGCATCGACTTCGTCGAGGACACAGAAGCAAGAGGGCTTGGAGCGGAAGATTGCCAGCAGCATCGCGACCGCGGTCATGGTCTTCTCACCACCAGAGAGCTGGTTGATGGAGCGGGGTTCCTTTCCAGGAGGTTTCGCGATGACCTCGATCCCTGATTCAAGCAGATCGACCTCGTCGGTTACGACCTTCTCGCCGTCCACTTCCTTGATCAACGGCATCAAGCGGACTTCCGCTCGCCCACCCCCGAAGAGTCGTCTGAACATGCCGTTGCGTCCACCAAACTCGTCCTTGATGCGATCGAAGACCTCCCCGAATCGTGCACGCGACGCGACATTGAGCTTCTCGATGAGTGTCGCGAGCTTGATGCGTGCCTCGTCGATGTCCTTGACCTGGCTGATCAGTTCCTCGTTCCGCTGAGCGAGATTGGATTCTTCCTCGATCGAGTTCAGGTTCACATTTCCGAGATTCTTGATCTCGCCCTTGAGAACATGGACACTCGCGGTCATCGAGGTCACATCGATCCGCTCGACTCCTCCGTCGTCCATCATGTAGCGGTATTCTGGGTACTCCATCACCAGATCGACTTCGAGGTCCTCGAGCGTGCGTTCCTCGATGGTCTCGCGCTTGACCTCGGTTTCTCGCCTGGAGGACTCGACGGCATGCCAATCCCGACCGAACGCCTCGGCTTGATCTCGAGCAGCGCTCATGAGTTGTAGGGCTTCGTTGACGCGTTCTTCAGCGACTCGAACCACCTCTGCTTGCTCATGCATCGCGGTTTCGAGTGACTCGATCAATGCGTGGGCTTTGAGCTGCTCGTCGTGCGCCTCTTGGGCAACACGACGGTGCTCATCCAGGTTCGCTCGCGAACGCTCAATCTGTGTTTGAGCTTGCGCATTGCTGCGCTCGATCTCGTCCTTGGTTGCAGTGAGCGAGGACAGGTGTCGGGTCTCCGATCGGACCTGCTCATGAGCGGTGGAAACCGCAACGCGTGCCGTGTTCGCGGCTTCGTTGATCTGCTCAACCGCGTGCTCATATTCACCGAGCCCACCCTGCAGAGATTCGAGTTGCTCACGCTGCTCTTCAAGCAGCCGCTCGAGCTGTCCCGCTTTGGTCGTCAGCGCATGACGCTGGACGCGCGATTCTTCCAGTCTGGTCGCGTGGGTGTGCTGTTCATCGACGCCGCGTTGCATCTCGCGTCCTAGGCGTTCAATCTCAGCGCTGTGCTTCTCGTGGAAGTGCTCGGTGCGGACGCGTGAGTCACGGAGGTTGTTGAGGGTGCTGTGCAGCCCGGATCGTTGCTCGCCCAGAGCAGCCGCATCCTTGTCCACGCGTGCGAGGTGATTCTTGGCTTCGTCAAGTTCAGTGCGGATCCGCTCGATGCTTTCAGCGAGTTCAGCAAGCTCGCTTTGGCGCCCCAGCAAGCCCTCAGATTCACTCCCTGACCGAGTCCCGGCGACAACGCGTCCATCCGGTTCTAGCACAACGCCATCTCTTGTGACAAATCGGCAAGGCGTCGAAGCTAGCGGTCCAGCGCCGAGGAGGAGCGCGGAATCAATGTCGCTGACGAGGAGGGAGTTCCCGAGCAATCGGTCAAGCAGTGTACTGATGCGCGGATCACCAGTCCGACCAGTCACGGCATCTCGCAACCGAGTCACACGCCCGTGCGTTGCGTCGGTCAACCATCCCGGGATGGAACTGTGCGTATCAAATCCATGTTCACTGAGTGGGAGGAAGGTCACCCGGCCGGGAAGCTGAGCAATTTCCGCGTCGCTGGGCATCATATCAACAGATTCGACCACCAACGCTTGGAGTGTGTCCTCGAGCGCGGCTTCGATATGCGACGCTTGATCCCCAGTTGTCTCGATCAGTTCAGCCAGCGGGCCGATGACTCCGGAGAATCCTTCTCCCCGCTCCTGGGCTTCGAGCACAGCGCGAACCGCGTCATCAAGACCAACACGCGACTTGACCATCTCATCGAGTGTTGCGTGACGAGTCTCGAGACGAACACGATCCTCATCGAGCGAGTTCACACGCTTCGCGAGATCGCCGCGTGAGGAATCGAGCGATTCCACGCGAGCATCGAGCTGTGCGAGATCGTGTTCATGTTTTTGGATCTTGCCGTCAAGAAGTTCCAGTGATTCCTCGGCTCCGGCGCGTTCGCGCTTCGCGTGATCGATCTCCGCCTCAAGATTCCCAAGCCGATCTCGCAGTTCATTGACGCGCTCGGTGATCGATTCAATCCGACGATCGTCACTCTCGACACGAGTAATCAGCGTTGCGTGCTCCCGTTCCACGCTCGCGACAACCGAGCGTGTTTCGTCGACCTTCTGGCGCTGCTCGTTGAGTGACCGTGCCGCATGCTCGCGCTTCTCCGAAGTCTCTTTGAGGATGGACTCGGACTCAGCGAGTTTGGACTGGAGTTCGTCGAGGTTTGTGGTGTGGGTCGAGATCTGTTCTTCAATCTCGACAAGTTTTTCTGCTGACGCACTCATCCGCTCTGTTTCAGTCGCTACTGAATGTGCGGCATCCTCAATCGCCTTGCGCGTCATCTCTTGTCGTTGATTCGCGGACTCCGCTTGGTGTTTCGCATTGGTGAGTGCGTTCTCGGTTTCGCGGAGGGTTCGACCAACGACCAAGCGATGCTCTTTCGCCTCGTTGTGGGCGTCCTCGGCTTGTTCGAGCTGTTCCTGCGTCTGTGCACGCTCACCTTCGAGAGAAGCAATCTGCGAGGTCAATCCCTCCAGTCGCCGACGGATATCGTCGTACTGCTCAAAGCTCAGTGCCAATCGCTGGGCGCGGTACTCGTCATCGAGTTCCTTGAACCGCCGTGCTTTCGCGGCTTGCCCCTTGACCATCCGCAATCGACGCTCGGTCGAGTCGAGCTGCTCGCGCGTGACCGCAAGATTGGATTCCGCTTTGTCAAGCTTCCGCTGCGCTTCCACGCGACGCTGTCGATACTTCGCGATCCCCGCGGCTTCCTCAAAGATCACCCGGCGTTCCATCGGGGACGCAAGCAGCATCCGGTCAACCTTCCCCTGCTCGATGATCGAGTACGCATCCGCACCGATCCCGGTATCGAGGAAGAGATCACGGATGTCTTTGAGACGGGCGATCTTGCCGTTGATGAGGTACTGACTCCGACCATCGCGATACAAACGACGCTGGACCTCGACCTGATCCGCGTCGATCGGGAGTGGGCGCGCGATCCGACGGCGTTCGGTGATGATCGACGCCGCTTCGCTCTCACCCTCACTCGCGGCTCGGTCCGCGTCCTCATCGGAGATCAACTCGTCATGCTGAGGATGCTGTTGGCTCTCCACAACTTCAGATTCTTCACTAGCAGTCTCATCGACAGTGTTGACAGTATCCTGAGCTTCGACTTCGACATCATCAACCTCGACCTCATGAGCATCAGTCGTGGCTTGCCCAGCTTGATCCGCGATCATCGCTGCGGACTTCGGGTTGTCGAAGCTGAGCGTGACCGCCGCCATCCCGGCGGGTTTGCGGACCGATGAGCCCGCAAAGATACAGTCGATCATCTCTTTGCCGCGTAGGGATTTGGACGAGCGTTCCCCGAGCACCCACTTGATCGCATCGACGACATTGGACTTGCCGCAGCCGTTGGGACCGACGATCCC
>JAEPQP010000186.1 GCA_017640485.1 Phycisphaerales bacterium
GAGCGGTCGGGACATCGCCGTGCGCAGTGACCATGATCGTCTCCGCATCCGGCTGATGCTCCGCGGCAAGCTCAAGCACACGCATCCCCGCGTTGGATCCGTCATCGTTGACGCCGTGCGTCCCCGCGCTCTCCGGCATCCGCAGATCCGTGAGGATCACATCAAACTTCCCGCCCGTGATCTCCTCATACGCACGCTCGACTGTGTGCACCGTCGTGCACACATGTCCAGGCTTGCGGAGCGCATCAACCATCACATCCGCATGGTCGATCTCGTCCTCGACGATCAGCACCTGCGCGATCACGGGTTCTTGATTGGAATCAGACTCGCTCATCGACGGATCATAGCTTCACGCGGAATCTCCAGCACGCCCATCTGTGCTCGGCGCAGCCCACACACCGCGATCGCGAGCGCATCAGCAAGATCCGCAGGTTTCGGGAGCTCCGGAAGTCCAAACATCGATTGCACAGCAGACTGCATCTGCTCCTTCGTCGCCCTCCCCGATCCCGTCGCGGCCTTCTTCACCTCAGCGGGTTTGAGTTCCACAACCTCAATCCCCGCCGAACGAGCCGCGAGCAGAATCACGCCACGAGCGTGCGCCATCTTGATTACCGTCCCCGGATGGTCCTTATGAGCAAACATCCCCTCGATCGCGACCAGCTCGGGATTCACCCGATCCAGCAGCTCGCGCACATCCCGATCCAGCTCCACCAACCGATCCCCAATCGGAGGCACCGGCGTCCCGCTCTTGGTCAACCGAAAAACCCCACCCTCGACGATGGATGGGCGGATCGAATCACCCTCGACGATGGATGGGCGGATCGAATCACCCTCGACGCACCCATAGCCGGTAATCGAGAGGCCGGGATCAAATCCGAGAACACGCATGGAATCAGTATAGTGGATCCGATCAGCCGATTATCAGTCGTGCGTCACGACATCGAACGGAATATTCCATGCCGGGAGGACGATCATGAGCTCGCTTTGGCTCAACGGCAGACCGAGGATCTTGGTGGTTGTCTCACCCAAACCACTCACGATCCCAACCAAGATCAACGAGCCATCGGGATAGGTTCCAAAGATTGGACTTCCCGAGAGCGAGTATCGATCCGCCCGTTCTCTTGAGAACTTCGCGAAAATCAAGTCCCCAGTCGGTGTGACCACCAACTTCCTGAGCGGGATGGTGACGACGGAACCGTCCGCCTTCACGCGTGTCACCAGCGTTGCCCTTCTGAGATCATCGACCCGATCGAACCGCATGGGCTCGACGCTCGCGTAGTCATCAAACTCGATGTCCGTCCGGAGAATGAGATAATCTCGCTGGAACTGCTCGGATGTGAAGACTTTGTCCCCCACTGCACGATCGTTGCGCATCCCCGTTAACCCATCAACGAGGATCTCGTACCCAACATCCTCCCGATTGATCTGCACAGGGTGACCGGACTCAGGCTCGAACATGAACGCATGCCCAGAGGTCAGCACAGTCCGCTGACCGATCGCCAGGCCGGTCAACTCGCCCGAGTTGTTCTTCAGTTCGTCGTCATCCCAGAGTTGCAGGTTCCGGATCTCGATGATGCCCTTCGTGATCCCATCCGGGGGCGCATGCAGACACCCGCCGAGCACGACACCCGCTGCGAGCAGAACCACACTCCATACAACACGACGAGAGATCACACACTGATCCCTTGCATCCGTTCCATCGTGGTCACGATCGTCTTGACGAGCACATCCCCCTCGATGTTCACGCCGTCGGCTTTCGTCCGATCCCCGAGATTGGTCCGCGCCAAGGTTTCTGGGATCAGGGTCACCTCCACCCACTGCTCGTCATCATTCACTGCCGCGAGCGTCAGCGAGACGCCGTCAATACAGATCGAGCCCTTCGGAACCATCCATTTCATGTTTAGACCCGCGATCCCGATCCGTATGCGATACTCGTCAGCGTCATCAACGCTCAGAATCGTCCCCACGCCGTCCACATGCCCCTGGACCTGATGCCCGTCCAGTCCGTCCCCCATCCGCAGCGACCGCTCCAGATTGATCCGCTGCCCCGGCGTCCAGGTCCCGATCGTCGTCTTGACGATGGTCTCTGGGATCGCTTCGTACACCCAGTGCCCGTCCTCGATCGCGACCAGCGTCAGACAGCACCCGTTGTGTGCAATCGAGTCCCCAAGACTCGGAGCATGGTCCCAATCTCCCGGATCCATGACCAATCGGAGCCCATCACTCGTCTTGGTCACCGAAACCACCGTCCCCATCGCTTGCACAATCCCAGTAAACATGCTCAACCCTATGCATCAGGGAGCGGACTTGGTGCGGATGTGGACGGATGGGTACAAGAACCGCTTTTTTGCTCTCATGATGCCGGGAGCCGACCTATCCTACGAGACACGATTTCGGCCTTCCAGGCCTTCCCAGATGGAGATGGACTCGAATGAAGATTGATCTGATCCGCACCGGTGTATCCCTGCTCGCTGTCGGCTGTGCCGGGATGAGTATGGGATGCTCGAGCACCCGGTCCTCCTCCAAAGCGATCACCTCCGCCGACGCGGAGCCTTGGGTCATCGACCACGACGCTTGGCACGATCTCGGATACCGCTGGGAGTGGACCGGGTTCCCGCTAATGTCCAAAGGATCCGGACTCACCGATGCGGTCACATTCGAGGATGCGATCATCACGACCGCATCGGACACCACCGTCACCTGCCTCGAATCCTCCACGGGCAAAGTCCGCTGGGCCAAGCAACTCGACCGCCCAACCACCCAACTCTTTGAACCGGTCCGAGTGGGCAACACCCTCTACATCACCTCCGACACCGAACTCCACGAACTGAGCATCAAAAACAGGCATCCGGATCGTTCTGCACTTTCC
>JAEPQP010000050.1 GCA_017640485.1 Phycisphaerales bacterium
TGCTCGACACAATGAATACCCCATCGGGGGATCTCGCACGATCGCGCCGGAACCACCAAAGCACCATCCCGGCAGGGCTCGAAGACCACGCATTGCTCCTCGATGCGCTCATCAGCATCGCGATCGCGCAGCAAGACGACACCCTCTGGACCCCGATCGAGCGACTGTTCATCACGACCCGATCGAGTTTCGAATCCGATCCTGGTGTCTACCACGACACTCGCGAGGATCGATCAGATCTGTTTATCCGTCCAAGATCATTCCACGACGGCGCGACGCCATCGGGAGTCGGGATGATGACACTCGTTCTCACGCGGATGATCAAAGTCACCGGGGAGGAGCGGTGGGTCGAGTGGTCGGTCGAAGCACTCAAGGCGGTGTCCGCATCGATCGAGTCGAGCCCGACGAGCGTAGCGAACTCAACGCGTGCGTTGATCGCATTGATGACAAGCCGAGAACTTGTGGGGGACCTCTACACCTTCGCAGGAGCTCGCGCCGAATCGGAGAACCCGAATCAGCAATCCACTGGACCGGTGACGGTCTATGTTTCTGAGGATTCGGTTGTCGTGGATGACGACACCCCCGCATCATTCTCGATCGCGCTGGAAATCGATGAGCCGTATCACATCGTGGGATCCGATCCAGGAGACTCGCAAGCCGCGAAGGGACTCATCCCGCTCCGTGTGGGGTTGATCGAAGGCCAAGGCGTTGCGGTTTATGCCCAGTACCCAGATTCTGAGCCATTTGGGAGCGGTGATGAGCAGATCATGATCAACGAGGGGCGCATCGAGTTCGAAGTCGCGGTCGAGAAAGCCGACGGCATCGGACCGACCCCGGGTCACCCGATCCTTGGCATCACCTTCCAGCCGTGCAGCGATACGCAGTGTCTTGCTCCGATCACCGTCCGTTTGCCTGTCGAACTGACCATCAAGTAAGCATCCACCCCCAGATCAGAGCGTCCGGATTGACCCGTCCTGAGCCGCTTTTTGGAGCAGCTTCTGATATACTCCGATTATGGAGCAGAACCACGACCATCCCGTTCGCACGATCGCACTCATGAACCAGAAGGGCGGGGTCGGGAAGACCACGACCGCCGTAAATCTCGCGGCCGCGATCGCTCAAGCAGGGCGCAAAGTCCTCTTGATCGACCTCGATCCCCAAGCCCACGCCTCGCTCCATCTCGGCGTTGAACCCGGATCCTCCGATGAGGAACCGACCGTATACGACCTCCTCCTCGATCCAGAGCACGGCATCAAGGATTGTCTGCGTCACATCGACGACAACCTTGATCTGATCCCTGCAGAGACCGATCTCGCGGCCGTCGAGACCGAACTGTCCTCAGCCGCGGATCGAAACAACCGACTCTCCAAGGCACTCTCAGTCCGAGACACCGACCACGAGTTTGTGCTCTTCGATTGTCCTCCGGCGCTGGGACTCCTCACCCTCAACGCACTTGCATCGGCAAACGAAGTCCTCATCCCGATGCAAGCCCACTTCCTCGCGCTCCAAGGCGTCAGCAAACTCCTCGAAACCGTCGGGCTAGTGCGTCAGCAAGTCAACCCACAACTCCGCGTCGCCGGCGTGGTCCTGTGCATGCACGAACAGCAATCAAACCACTCACGCGAAGTCGTCGCGGATCTCGAGCAGTTCTTTGAATCGGGAAGACAATCGGGGAGCGCCTGGGCAAGCGCCCGCGTCTACCGACCACCTATCCGTCGGAATATCAAACTCGCGGAGTGCCCCAGCTTCGGACAATCGATATTCCAGTACGAACCGACCGCACCCGGCGCACAGGACTACGCGCAGCTCGGGGCTTCGGTCATCAGCGAGTGGGACCGAGCGCTCGCAACTATCCGGGCGCAGGAACTCAGCGAAGCGGAGATCAATGTGCTGCGTGGATCACCCGAGCCTATCCGCTCGGCGGGTTCTGCGGACACCGTTTCTCCGAGCGGGGAACACTGATCGATGTCCACCAAGCCCACGCCCCTCGAGTCGCTTGTGCGCGTGTGCTTTGTGCTCTACACCCTGACTCTTCTCATCGCGACACACTGGCCGAAGCTCACCGTCAAAGGTCCGATTGAACGGACGGACCTGCTGGTCCATCTCGCAGCGTTCGGACTCTGGACCACGCTGCTTGGACTCACCGGCTGGCTGGGATTTGTTGTTTGCAGATACCGCCGAACGCTCGTCGCCGCGATGGGTGGAATCAGCTTCGGGATCCTCGACGAAACCACGCAGCCGCTGTTCAAGAGGGTCTTCGATTGGTCCGATGTCGCCGCGGACATCGTTGGTGCGATCCTCGCATCACTCCTCTTGCTCGTATTCTGGACCTGGCGTGATCAACGCGATACGCAGCAGCCCCCGGATTCTGATCCGGAATCAATGGACCCACCACGCGTCGATGCCCGATCTTGAATGGAGTGGATGTCCAATCTGACCAATCCGACCAACCCACGCAGTCCGATCGCACGCACGATCAGGACCAAGCCGAGATCGGTCGTCATACCCGCACCGTTGCGGGTCTGACCCTCGTCTCCCGCGCCCTCGGGCTGGTCAGGGATCTAGTGACAGTTCGGGTATTCGGAGACACCGCGGTGGGTTCAGCGTTCGCGGCCGCGTTCGCGATCCCGAATCTCTTCAGAAGGCTCTTCGGCGAGGGCGCCCTCTCCGCGGCGTTCATCCCCGAGTACACACGCCTCAGCGACGACGACCCACGCCGCGCCGATGCGTTTGCATCGCTGACGATCGGACTGCTCGCGCTGGTCACAGGCGTGATCACAATCGTCGTCGAGCTCGGATTGCTCGCAACAATCATGCTCACTGCTGATGACCCCGATCGAGCCTACTCACTCAAGCTCGTCATGGTCATGCTCCCGTTCATGCCCGCGATCTGCATCGCCGCGATCCTCGGGGGAATGCTTCAGACACACAACCGGTTCGGTCCCTGGGCAGCAGCACCGATCCTGCTCAATCTTTGTATCATCGCGGCCGCGGTCCCGTTCTTTTTGATTGATGAACCTGACCCAGCACAATGGGCGTACCCGATCGGGATCGCAGCCATATTCTCGGCCGTGCTCCAAGTCCTCTGGTCGCTCTTGGCGCTGCGTGGGAAGGTCCGATGGACCCGGAGTGTCCGGAGCGCCAGCACCCAGACACGATCCATGCTCCGCAGGATGGGCCCGGTCCTCATCGGGCTGGGCACACTCCAGCTCAACTCCTTGATCGATACCTTCATCGCGATGTATCCCAACTGGATCGGCCCGAGCATCTTCGGATATGACTACCCGCTCGATGAGTCATCCAACGCGATCCTCTTTTACGCTCAGCGCCTGTACCAGTTCCCGCTCGGCGTGTTCGGGATCGCGGTTGCAACCGCCGCGTTCCCCGCGCTCTCGCGTGTTGCCAAAGACTCGACTCGTTTCTCAGAGATGCTCTCACGCGGCGTTCGGCTTAGTCTCTTCATCGGACTCCCAGCAAGCGTCGGACTCGTTGTCGTCGGAAGCCCGCTCATCCGCGTCATGTATTCTGGATTCGGAGAGGGATTCTCCGAGACCGGAATCCAGCGTGCCGGAGCCGTGCTCATGGCGTATTCCATCGCGATCTGGGCATACTCACTCAACCAACTCTACACGCGCGCGTTCTACGCCCAGGACGATACCAAGACCCCAATGCGGATCGCTGTGGTCATGGTGGGTGTGAACCTCGCTCTGAATCTGATCCTGATCTGGTATTTCAGAGAAGCGGGACTCGCCTGGGGCACCGCCATCTGTGCCATAATTCAAACACTCTGGTTGCGGGCCTCGATTGACCGTAAGTTTATTAAAGATAATGGTTTGAGCACAAGCCCCTCTCGGTCGGTCATGCTGATTCTGATCGGGAGCGGGCTGATGGGTGTCTGTATCTGGATCATCGCGTCGCAATGGGCACTCCCAGAGCGGTGGGGGCTTCAACTCATTAGGGTGCTTTCGATTTGCACCATCGGTGCAGCGTTTTACGCGATCTGGTCGATAGTCTGGAACATGCAAGAACTCCGCTGGATCGGAGCCCGCTCGACGGAACGAGCCGGCTGACCAGTCAGCTACGACGGAGCAGACCGATGAAACTCGAAACCCGAAAGACCACCCTGAAAGTGCTCGCCGCGATTGTGTGCGCTGGCGGACTCCTCGCACTCAGCGCGTGCAACACCGTCCGAGGGATCGGGAAAGACATCAGCTCCGCGGCTGACACACTCGATCCAAACAGCAACTAACCCGCCTCCAACTCACGACGGATCGAGTTGCACACACTCAGCGATCAACCCATTCTCATCAGCGGCGCCTCGTCAGGAATCGGAGCCGCGACCGCGATCAAGTGCGCCCAGGCCGGGATGAAGGTCGCATTGATGGCCAGAAGAGAAGACAAGCTCCAAGCGATCGCTGAGAAAATCGGAGCGGACAGGTGCTGTGTGATTGTGGGGTCGGTCGATTCGGACGAGGATTGCGAGCGAGCGATTGAAGAATCGCAGACCAAGCTCGGGCCGTTGTATGCCGTGCTCGCAAACGCCGGGTACGGACAAGAGATCGCGTGTCACCAGATGAGCATCGAAGACATCCGCGCGATGTTCGAGACCAACTTCTACGGCTCACTCCGGCTCGTGCTCCCTGCAATAGAGCAGTTCAAAGAACGCAAGCAAGGGCACGTGCTCATGGTCGCGAGCTGCTTGAGTAAGATCGGACTCCCGTACTACGGCGCGTACTGCGCGTCCAAAGCCGCTCAGGACTATTTTTGTAGGGGGATGCGTCTGGAACTCAAAGGGCAAGGCATCCATGTCTCGAGTGTCCATCCGGTCGGGACCAAGACCGAGTTCTTCGACGAAGCCGCGAAGAGATCGGGTGGTTCACTCAAGCGAGCGGGATCCAGCGAGCGGTTCATGCAAACACCAGATCGCGTCGCAAACGCGATCGTCCGCTGCTTGAAGAAGCCCAAAGGGGAAGTCTGGACGAGTCTTCCAGTGCGACTCGCGCTTAGTGCAACGGTCGCGATGCCAAGCTTGACCGATTGGGGTCTGACCAAAGTCATGCGGAAACGCGACACATAAAAAAAGCACGCTGATGCGTGCTCGATGGATCAGGTTGAATACCGGGCTCAGTTCCCGGAGTATGAAGCGGATGGGTCATTCGAGGTGCTTCCGCTCCGGTAGTTCCGCGGCTCGACCGGCAGCCATTCCTCGTCTGGGTTCGGGAAGATCTGTTCTTCAGGGAGTTCCTCTGGGAACTCAGGACCCTGACGCAGGGAGACACGCATCATCCGAGACTCAGCAGGCGGGACCGCCATCGTGTTCTCGTAGCGAGCGGTCCGGCGTGAATCGTCGTAGATCACCCATTGCATGATGTCAGGACGACGCGTCGTGCCTTCCTTCGCTTTGTTGGCAAGGAATCTGAGCGAAACCTTGGATCCGATCGGGACATCGACAGTCCAGAGCGGCTCGTTATCGCGATTGTCATACAGCGTCACTGTCAACGGCTCATACGGGGTGGACATGTAGGTGTACGAGTCATCGGAACTCATGTTCCCGCCTGGGGTCTTGGAGAATGCTTGCTTCGCGTAGAAACAGCCTCCCATCGGGAGAATCAGGATGACGAGTGCCATGACGATCAGGCTGTGCAAGGCAGTGGTTCGGGCAATGGTCATTGAAAGCTCCAGGCGTCTCTACAAAGGCGTGTTCTGGGAATGATATGAACCCCAAATCATCGATGAGGGGGCAAGGCCCGCTTTATCCGCGTACCAGCAGTTCTTATCGGTAAGATACAAGGCACGCTCCAGTGAAGTACGACGCGTATTGTGCCCTGTTCGGAGGTTTTGGCAGTGAATCAGAGTTCAGCTCATACAGGGTTTCGGATCGGACACGGCTACGACCTCCATCGACTCGATGAACACCCACCAAACGGATCCGGACGCCCGTTCATCCTCGGTGGTGTCCAGATCGAGCATTCCCGCGGTCCGGTGGGACATTCCGACGCGGACGCTCTCCTCCATGCGATAACCGATGCTCTGCTGGGCGCGATCGGAGAGCCGGATATCGGACAGTTGTTCCCGGATACCGATCCGAGACACGAATCCCAAGATTCTGCCGACTTCATCAAGGAAGCCGCACTCCGAGTCGCGAGCGCCGGGATGCAGATCGTGAACCTCGATGCAACAGTCATCTGCGAGCAACCCAAACTCGGCCCGCATCGCGATGCGATCCGAGAGAACATCGCTCGACTGCTCTCGATCCCGGCTGGATCCGTCAATGTGAAAGCAAAGACCCACGAGGGAGTCGATGCGGTCGGCGAGGGACGAGCCATCGAAGTGCACTGTGTGGTCTTGCTCAGTACGCGAGAATCAAGCGGCGCGATCTAAGATCTCAGTCATTCCCGCCGCTCCCAACTCCCCATGCGGCGCCCAGGGCAAGGAGCGCCCAGAGTGCATCAAACGGCGAGAGTGTGTCAGCCAACTTCACATCCTTAACCGCGGCGATCTCTTCCTGGAGCATCTCGTTGTACTCATTGAGTCCCTCATTCAGATAAGCAGCCCGAGCTTCCCTGAACTCACCCTGAGCTTCGGGAGTCATAGCCGACCATGTAGTCTCTGTTTCTTCAATGAGATCCTGAGGGTAATCCTCCGGCCAGTACGCCTCATCGAGTGTCATGTCTGGATCAGGCCAATCAATCGCAACACGGTTGCTGATCCGTTCCTCTGCAATCTCATCAACCAGTCCTTGGTATATCTGGAACTCATCGAGTGAATCCGCAGTCAGGGTTGATGCCATCTCGGATTCGATCTGCGATTGGATGTCTTCGAGCGTCGCGAGGTACATCACATGGATCGCGGATTTCCCGACAACAATCGAGACCAGTGCGATCACAACCGCGACCATTCCGGACCACGCGTTGCCTTCACCGCGTGCGCCGATCACGGCTCCCAAGCCGCAGATAAATCCAACGCCTGCGGCGAGGATCCCGAGCTCGTAGTTGAAGAAGTAGACAACCGCCGCCCATGCCGCGGCGCCGATCGCACCGCCGATCGATGCACCAATAATGGGGAGGATCGGAGCGAGAGCCATGGACCCAGCCTTGGCGCCAAGACTCGGTCCACTGCGAGGCGACTTCGACTTCCCAACCGAAATCTTGATGTTCTTCCCGGTCTGAAGATTGCATCCGCATGACATACAAATGACCGCATCGCCAGTGACTGAAGTCCCACAACTCGGGCACGCCGCACGCAGCGTGCTCCCTTGGTCAGTATCAGACGACTCAGGAAGATCATCAAGAAACGCGGACATCTCAGGTTCTTCGGGACTCAAGCCGAGCTCTTCTTGCTCGATTGCATGCTGCTTGGCTTGATGTTTCTCGGCGCACGCTTTGTGCGCATAGTTCCCATCGGCATCTTTGATGCGAGGCTGTCCCGCACATGACAATGCGCAGAAAACGCATTTCTTCTCGATCTGGCTCATACTGTCCCCTTCGAAATCGATCATGAGAATCAGCCGAAGAACTCCGGCATGCAAAGAAGAAGTGTACAAGACGCTGGGCAATCAAGAAGATCAAAATATAAAAATAACCTCAACAAAGTGAGGTTAGAAGGTTTCTAAATGTTTTAAAGAATTACTCTTTGTCTTCCGCGATGGAATCGCGCATCGAAGTGTCCGACTGGATGTTCTTCATGCGGTAGTAATCCATGATCCCCAGATTCCCTGAGCGGAAGGACTCAGCCATCGCTTTCGGGATCTCGGCTTCTGCAAGAACCACGAGCGCCCGGTTTTTCTGAGCGTCTGCTTTGTGCTCTTGTTCCTTCGCGACCGCGAGTGCACGCTGCTTCTCGGCTTTCGCCTGCGCGACCTTCATGTCCGCTTGCGCTTGATCCTCTTGGAGCTTCGCACCGATGTTGACGCCGACATCGACATCCGCGATATCAATCGACAGGATCTCATACGCCGTCCCTGAGTCCAGACCACGCGCGAGCACGGCCTTGGAAATCGCGTCTGGATTCTCGAGCACGCGTGCGTGCGAGTCCGCTGAACCGATCGAGGAGACGATCCCCTCACCAACACGAGCGACGATGGTTTCTTCCGTCGCACCACCGACCAGACGGGCGAGGTTGGTCCGCACAGTCACGCGGGCACGTGCCTTGAGCTGGATGCCGTCTTTCGCGACCGCGTCGATCGTGGCGCGTCCGAGTCCCGGATCCGGGCAATCGATGACCTTCGGATTCACTGATGTATTGACCGCGTCGAGGATGTCGCGTCCCGCGAGATCGATCGCAGTCGCTACATTCCAGTCCAACTCGATCCGCGCTTTGTTCGCAGCGATGATCGCGGAAACAACATTCCCGACATTCCCGCCCGCGAGGTAGTGCGATTCGAGATCATCAGTCGTGATCCCGGTGATGCCCGCTTTGACCAAGCGGATGAGGTTGAAGACAATGACCGTCGAGTTCACTTTGCGGAAACGCATCGCGACGATCGCAAAGAGATTCACGCGGGTCTTGGAGAGGAACGCTTGGAGCCAGAGCTGGAAGTAGCTGAAGAGGATGATCGCAAAGATCAGTAAGACAAAGGCAACGATGCCGATGATAATCCAGAGCAGAGGATTCATGAGGTTCTCCTGGGAGCAATCCGCGGATAATCCGTGGGTGACTGAAAGGGTATTCTATGCCTGAAAGACCGATAAAGCATTCAAAATGATGCTGCTACGCTTTGCGGACCTCGATCTGGAGCCCGTCTACCGAGACGACTCGGATGGTTGATTCTTTGTCGATGATGCCGTCCTTTGCGAGTGCGTCGTGGCGCTCGCCGCTGATTTCGACAACCCCGATCGGATGAAGGTCCGTGATCGCGATCCCGGTCTGATCAATCAGCGCGTTCCGCTGCTCGCGCCAACGAGAATCGGACTCCGCGTTCTTCGCGGCGATATCCTCCGCCGAATCACCAAACATTGCTTTGCCGAGCGGCGTGCTAGGAAGCATCTTGAGTCCCCAGAAGAAGATCATGGGACCCAGAATCATCGTCGTGAGGAGCCCGATCGCGCCCCAAGTGGTGTCATAGCGGAACAGCAGCACGATCCCGACGACCGCGCACGCGCCAGCGGCGAGTCCGATGATCCCACCCGATGGGATAAACGCTTCGACCACGAGCAACACCGCTCCCAGGACAATCAGCCCAATCCCAGCCATGAGCAAAGAATCCATTTACGCATTCTCCTGATTGATCTGATCCACGACGACACGGAACGATTCAACGCGCGTGACCCGGATCGGGGTTCCCGCTTCGATATAACCAAACTCAGCAACGACATCGATCAGAGATCCATTGATATCCGCTTGTCCAGATGGGCGCAGCGTCGTGGTCGCGGTGCCGGTATCCCCGGCCTTGAGCACATCGGTATCCCGCGACATCGCACTGAACACCGTCGGGCTGTCCGCTTCCGTGACTCCCGACACCGCCGAGAGGACGAGCTTGTCGAAGATCGGGACCCGCTCCAGATTCCGGGTAATCAGCCAGATCACAATCCCGGCGGTGAAGACCCCAAGCAGCACGGTCACCGCGCCGCCGAGCAGATCCTGTTGCACAGCAGGATTACTCAATGAAGACCCAGCGGGGATAAATGAACCCAGCAAACCCGCGAACAGTGATATCAATCCGATTGCACCAAAGACCCCGAATCCAGGAATCACAAACGCCTCAATCACCAAAAACACCAGCCCGACCAGGATCGCGATGATTTCCCACCAACCCGCGAGCCCGATCATCGCAGGCGGCGCGATCATCCCAACAAGAGCAAGCAGCGCAATGGATCCGCCGATCCCTGTGCCTGGAGTGACCATCTCGACCACAATCGCGATCAGGAACACCGCGAGCAGCAATCCCCGAACAGGGAGCGAAGTCATGAAGCGGACGAGGCGTTCAGACCAACTCTCGTTGGCGCGATCAAGCTCCTTCGCGCCCATAAACGCGATGAGCTGCTCATCGGTTTCAATGATCCCCGATGAGAATCCAAGATCGATGAGCTGCTGTTCACGCATCACGATCGGGGCAGATCCATCGGTGATGTAGCCAATTGCAGTGTACCGATCCCGATCCGCACTGGTGAACACAGGACGAGCTGAGTGGCTCTCCAAGCTCAGCTCAGCGATCCGTTCCTCTGCTTGGAACTCACGCACCACATCATCGAGCGTATCGCTCGCTGGACGAAAGGAAGTCGTGTCGGATTGTTGGGTGCTGCGAGTCGGAACATCGGTCGCTTGCCCATCTCCGGGTTGTTCAATCGGATCCTCAGAAGCTGTGCTCTCATCTTCTGTATCGATCGGCTGACCTTCGCTTGGTTCTGCCTCAAGATCATCCGTCTCGGCCGGGTCCTCGGGAGAGATCGTTTCCTCAAGATCCGCATTTTCTGAATCCGTGACGCCGGTCGGCCGACCCCCGGTCACCTGCGCGATGATCGGCATCCCGCGAGGGGGTTCCTCGCCGAAGAGTGTTTGATATTCGCGCTCGTTGATCGCGTACCGCTGGAGCGTCTCTGAGTCTTCGATCAACCAGAGCTCGATGCCGTCGATGACGACCGCTTGGACAAGGTACTCGTCGTACCCATTGCGTCGCGCGGAATCTGTGACATCCGCGAGCAGTGGGGGGAGCAGTTTGGTGCGTTCATCGGGCGTGAGCCCACGGAGCCCGCCTCGCGCGTTGCTGCCTTGCCCGACAGTGGTCATGATGACCGGGAACGCATCTCCCATCGATGCGGGAGATGAGCTCACGATCTCGTGACACGCGAGCGCGATGATCGCACCCCCTGAATACGCATCCGGATTCACCCACGCGACGGTATTGGTGATCGTCGAGGATTTGATCCTGTTGGTGATATCCAGAACAGCGCCGACCCCGCCGCCGGGGGAATCGATCTCAAAGACGATCGCGTCGTACGCGCCCGCCTCCGCTTCGCTGATCCGCCGACCGACACTCATCGCTGTGATCGAGTCGATCGCACCCTCGATCGTGATGACCGCGACGCGATCCGCCTGACGAGACGCCGGGACAGAGATCGGGGTAGCGGACGATGATGGCTGGGCGAGTGCTACTGACGCGATCAGCACCACCGATGCGAGCAGCAGAATCCGGATGATGGACAGGGACTTGGGAGATGGGAGTATTTGGTGGATCACGCTCATATTGTACGGCAAACCTCGCTCCGAGATTCACTCTTCGAGCCCTTCAATCCAATGGATGCACCAAGAGATCGGGTCCAATACTCAGTCGGTTGATTCTGAGAAATACAGGATGTAATCCGCGGCCGGACCCGGATACAGCTCGCTCTCATTCCCGGCATCCTGAGCAGTGACCGACATATTCTCGATCTGCTTGTCGCTGGCGTGCATGACGATCGACCTCAGTTTCGCACCCGTCCCAATCCGATCCCTGATCGCATCCGTCATCGCCGATCCGCCGGGGACCGTGCCGTGATCGACATGGAAGTGTCCAACGACATGGAAGACACTCGATCCACGAGCATGCAGATCCGCAACGCTGACAGCCATTGTCTGATCCCAGACTGTCTGGGAGCGCAGGAAGCCGTTGATCATTTCCTCGCCGCCGTGTGCCGCCATCCCGCTCATCGCGTCTCGGAACCGTTCTGCGTATGAGCCGCTCGGGAGTCCTTTCGGGACCTCGACGAGCCGCATCTGACGATCGTTGAGCTTGCGGTATCCCTCGAACCCCTCTTTGCGTGCGATGCTCGTGTATCGACGCGGCGCATTGGCCGCGATCACAGGACGATTATGCTGCTTGCAGAGCTCAACCATCCGGAGATGACCGATCGGGTTGTTCCCATCGTTGCGGCGAGCGAGCTTGACGAACTGTTCATAGTCGATGATCCCGCGGACATAATCATCGAGCGGGATCTGCTGGTCGCGCTCGTAGAACTCCATTGACAACGCGAGGCTGGGGTTCTCTTGGATCAGTCGATCGAATGTGGTCGCGATGAAGTCCAGCGAAGGTTCATGCCCGTGCATCTCCCCGACGAGAATCACCTCCGCGTCACGAAGATCATCGATCATCTGCTCGAAGGTCACGATCCCAGAAAGATCTCCTCGATGGATGGTCAACCGCGTCGCATCAAACCCGTCGTCGTATCCCGGAGTCGCTTCGATCGGGAACACGACCGGGTCAAGCTGCTGGGTCGTCGCGCAGCCGCCCAGAGTAAAGACTGAAACAAGAGCAGCAGATAAACCCACAACGAGTGCTTTGTACATCGGTATTCTCCAGATCATCCAGCCGATTCAGGATTGATCAGCCTGCAGTCGGCGATTCAGACGGCGTCAAACCCTGACGCATGTCCATCACGAGAGAGAATAGCAGCGGCACAAGCAAGAGTGTAAAGATCGTCGACACAAGCAACCCGCCCACAACCACCGATCCCAACCCTCGATACATCTCCGATCCCGAACCCGGAACAAGCACCAATGGGAGCATCCCGCCGACAGAAGTCATGACCGACATCAGGATCGGGCGCGTGCGAGTCTTGACAGACTCTACAATCGCATCCACGGCATTCATCGGCTCAAGCACCGAATCGTCCTGTTCGAGATTGTCATCCGATTCGCCTCGCATGAAGTTGAGCGCCTGGTGCACAAGCAGGATCGCGTTGTTGACCACGACCCCGATCAGGATCACAAATCCAAGCATCGTGAGCACATCGAGCTGCTGAGGTGCCTTGGTCGGATCCGCAAGCGTGATCTCGTGGACGATTTTGAGTCCCGCAAACCCGCCGACCACCGCAAGCGGAACGGTCAGCAAGATAACGAACGGGTACAAGAAGCTCTCGAACAATGCACACATCAGGAGGTATGTGACGAGGATCGCCCACACCATGCGAGCAGAGATCAGCTGGGGCTGACCCGCGGCGGTCCAAGAGATCACACCGAGAATGATCGACATCAGCAGTATCCCCGCGATGCCGTATGAGGCTTTGGTATTGCGTGCCCGCACCGAACGCAGCAACGCGGGGAGTCCGAGCAGCAGTGTCGCGATCCCGACCCCGGCACCGATCAACACACTCGGACGACCGGAGCTCGTGGTGTTCTCGCTGACTCCAAACATCGAGGACTGGATCTTCTGAAGATCCGCGGCACTCCCCTCAAGCTTCACACGCATGGAGGAATCAATGTTGCCCAGTTCGCGTGCTTTCTCGATCATATTCTCGTCGATCCAGTTCATCGCGTCTTGCAACGCCATGGACTCAGGAGGCGTGATATTGATCGTCACGCTCGGGAGTTCCTCGATCCGATTAATCGTCTGAGGCGAGCTCGTCGGGATGAACTCAACCACGCTCTGTACAGGGACCACCGGACCTGCAGGGGTTGCGATCGGGATGTCCGCGAGCTGCTCGAGATAATCGAGCTCGCCACCGATTGGGACAACAACCAAGTCGATCGCCTCGGATCCGAGGGTGTAGTCGCCGACAAACGCACCATCGAACAATCCACGCACCGCAACACCAAGCCCCTGGTTGGTCAACCCGAGTTCACGACCCAGATCATTGAGAACGACCTGCATTTCTTGTTGCTGGATCGAGAAGTTTGCTGGATCAGGAGACGCCTGGGAACCACCGAACTTCGGACGAGCGATGTCGAGCATAAAGGTCGCCGCGTTGTTCACGCGATCGAGATTCGGACCCAGGATCTGGAGCCGGATTGATCCGCCTGAGTTGAACTGTCCGAACAGCGAAGTCTGCCCAGCGCCGCCATAGGAGTCGGGGATGGTGTTCATCGCGCTGGTCAGAAGGTGACCAACAGGGATGACAACTTCCGGATCCTCACTCGTAGCCCCGATGAACATCCCTGTTCCAAAGGCGCCGATGAAGAAGTTGTCCACGGGGACCGGATCAAAGATCGGCATGCCGGGGAACATCTGGATATCAGGGAGGTCCTTGTACGAATCCGGATCATCGATACTCGCTTCCGCATAGTCAACGATCTGCCCCTCTATCCGCTCGGCGATCGATACCCGTTGATCAAGCGAGAGTCCGGGTGGGATCAGCAGCCCCCCGAAGACGAGGTTCCGGTTTCCGGCCGGGAGATAGTCCATCGGTGGCATTAACGCGAACGCGCCAAGAACGGAAGCGGTCGCCATGACCACAATCAACAACGGCCGGAGCGTCCAGCCCGCGACACCTGTGATCAGGAACCGGATGGAATCCCCAAGCTTCGAGACCGCCATATTCCCGATCGCCGTCAATCCAAACAGCGAACCCACGGCACGCTTGATCAGTGAAGGCTTCTTGTCCTCGGGTTTGAGCCAGCGACTGCACGCTGTTGGGATCACGAAGACCGACACAATGAGCGACAGACTCACAGAGACCACGATCGCGATCGCGATATCCCTGAACAACTGACCAGCTTCCTCCGAGATCGTCAGCACCGGGATAAAAACTGCGATCGTGGTCAGCGTCGAAGCAAGGATCGCACCCCAGACCTCGCCCCCGCCTCGCAGAGCGGCACGCATCGGGGATTCCCCGAGACCGATCCGACGATCGATGTTCTCAAGCACCACGATGGAGTTGTCCACGACCATCCCGACCGCGAATGCCAGACCAGCCAAAGACACGACATTGAGTGTCCGTCCCAGTGCGAGCAGCACCAAGAAGGTCCCAATGACCGAGATCGGGATCGCGATCGCGATGATGCCCGTCGCTCTCCAAGATCGCAGGAAGATCAGCAGCACAAACGCCGCGATGAGTCCACCCACCCAGAGGTTCTGGGTCACCAGTGAGATCGCACTGGTGATGTAGATCGTTTCGTCGTAGACCTGACGGAGCCGAAGATCGGGACCGATGGGTCCAGCAGCGGACGAACCCCCGATGTTGGGGAGAATATCAGTCTCAATCTCGCTGAGCCGTTTCTTGAGTTCCGTCATGATGTCGATCACATTCGCATCGTCCTGACGGATGACATTGATCGCGATCGCGGGACGAGCGAGGGACCGGATGAACCCGCGTCGTTTGGTGTACCCGATTTCAACCTCAGCAACATCGCGGACATACACCGGGAGCCCGTCTCGGTACGCGATGATCGTGCTCAGAATCTGGTCGGGGCTGGTGTATCGACCAATCAATCGGACGCGGTACTCGCGTTTGCCCTCAGAGATCGAACCCGCGGACACATTCTGGTTTTCGCCTTGCAGCGCCTGGATGACATTCACATGGTTGAGTCCGCGTTGCGCCAGCGCAACCGGATCGGTCAGCACCCGCGCCTCGCGTTCGCGTCCGCCATAGATATTGACCTGCGCGACCCCCTCGATCCGCTCCATGTACGGCTTGACCTCTTTATCCAGAGCGTCATACAGCGTTGTCAGGTCATAGCCCGCGTGTTTCTTGAGGTTCTCATCATCGAAGTCCAAGATGATCCATGCGATCGCGCCCGATGCGCTCCCGGCACCATCGGTCGCAACGATCTGAGGCTCGGTCACCTCATCTGGATAATCCGGAACCTGGCGCAACGCGTCGGAGACTTCCTGGAGTGCACGAGTGATGTCGGAACCAACCAAGAAAGTCAGGGTAATGTCGGTCTGCCCCTCCGATGTTGTCGAAGCCATCGTGTCGAGCTTTGCGATGTTCTTGAGGAACTCTTCTTGCTCCTTCGTGATCTCGTCGATGATCTCCTGCGGGCTCCGTCCCGGCCAGTTGGTCGTGACGGTAATCACCGGCCGGCTGACGGTCGGAGTGAGCTGAACAGGGATCTGACGCAACGAGATCAAACCCGCCATCACAAGCAGGAAGACCCCGACGCTGACCGTGACGGGACGCGAAATACACCATGCGAGCATACCCATGAGTTAGCTTTCCGATCCGCGTTGCGCTTGTTCTTCTGGTTGGGATTGAGCGGGTGGTGTGTACGGCTCGCCGTCGATGCCCTGGATGATCATCGGCTGAGTCGGGAACATCCGCTCGTTTCCTTCGACGACCACCTGCACCCCTTCGCGGAGCATGGGTGAACGGACAACGACCCGGTTCCCGACACTGAACTGACGCGTGATCGGTGCGAGTGCCGCGGCTCCGTTGTTGTTGAAGTACACATACTCACCCGACGGGTTCCGGAGGATCGCGTCCTTGCTGACTGTCATGAGTTCCGCTTTGTTTCCAGTCGGGACCATCGCCGAGAGCGACATCCCTGGACGCAACTGGCGATTGGGATCTTCGACGGAAAGACGTACCGGGAACAGTCGGCTCAGCGGATCCGCTTGAGGGACCACCGCGTGGACTCGAGCGTTCATCGGATCAGGAAAGCTCGGTAGCATGATCTGGATGGTCGGGGCATCAGCCGCTTGTCCATCGGAGACCGCATTCGCGGCCTCGACCGCCGGGAGCAGTGTCTGGGGCACATCAATCCGTGCTTCCAGGTCCGACATCGAGACAATTGTGCAGATCGCATCACCACGATCAACCCATTGACCAACCTCGGCCTGCTTCATCGTGATTGTTCCAGCGAACGGTGCGCGGATGGTCTTGTCCTTGAGTTCCTTCTGTGCGAGCGCAAGATTCGATTCTGAGATCGCCAGATCAGCACGCGCCTGCGCCAGTTGGGCACTGCGTGAAGCAACCAGTGTGGTCGCTTGATCCAGCTGTGCCGGATTCGCCGAACCTCTCGAATCGAGCTCTTGGAGCCGATTAAGATCGCGCTGAGCTTGTTCGAGATCTGCAAGCCGTTGGTCAATCAGGGATTGATCAGAAAGCAACTGTGACTGAGCGCGCTCAAGCTCAAGTTCAGCGCGGTGCGCATCGAGCTTCGCGATGATCTGCCCCTTCTCGACGCGATCACCCGCGTCCACCAGCACCTCAACCGCCAGTCCCGACACCTGCGATGCAAGCTCAGCGCTCCTGCGAGAGCGGATCTCCCCTGTCACCGGCCGCGCATCGGAGATCATCTCGAGCTTGACTGTCTCGAGCATCACCATCGCCGGGGGTGGCCCATTCTGAGCAAGGACACCCGACGTGAGCGTCAACGCCGCGAGCGTGCTGCAATAGGTAAGCACGCGTTGGAAACTAGAGTTCATGGTTCTTCCCGCCTTCCTGGTTGTCTACCAGAACGCATCCCTCACAGATGCAATCGAGAACAATAGTCCCATGGATGCAGAGTTGCGGAACGAGCAGTCAAAAACCAATACGAACACAACACCCCACTTCAAAACCGGGGTGAAATCTTCAGTCTTCAGCAAATCTATGCAGAGAGCTTACGCCACACCCGCCGCGGCTGGGGTGTCGATACCAGACCATTCCACGCCTTGCGGCGTTACCAAGAAAA
>JAEPQP010000236.1 GCA_017640485.1 Phycisphaerales bacterium
CTTCGCAACCCCTTCGACACCATCGCGTGCGACCCCAACGACTTCGATCGAGTCGTCAGACATCAGCATCAGTTTAATCACCTTCCGCATGAAGGCTGAATCGTCAACGATGAGTACACGCACAAATAGTCTCCTGCAAGACACTGTCTCTGCAGGCAACATCGTGGGATTCCGCCCCCCTCTTTACGGAGGCTACCGAGATTCTGAAACTTCGGTCGAACCTCAAAAAACAAAGGAACACCGGTCTAGCCGGTGTTCCTTTGCAAATGCCCAGAAGAGGACTCGAACCTCCACTCCCGTATAATGGGAACCACCACCTCAAGGTGGCGCGTCTACCAATTCCGCCACCTGGGCCGCGGACCCGCTCAAAGGCAGGGAGGAAGTATACACCCTCAACCCGTGTTGTCGACCACGAATCACCCCAGATCGTATCAAATCCACGATTTCTGATGCGAATCCCGTCCCGGGGTTATACAGTTCACAAGCTTGATCCGACTTGCCCGTTCTGGATGCGTGCAAGCGGTATTCCAAGGGTTCTCAGCTCCTACCAAGGGATCCACATGACCGACACAACAGACCAATCAACCCAGATTATCGAGACCATCGTCAACGCCGCCAAAGCCGCAGGCGTCTTCGGAGCAATCGAAATCCAAGATTCCCTGATCACCCTGGAAGCCGACGGCTCCGCTGAACCCGCGTTCTACCGCGTCTATCTCGATCAGCCCGAACCCATCGTCGAACTCGCGACCAAAGACCGCTGGCTCTCCGAATCCATCGAAGCTGAACTCGTAGAATCGGGTGACAAACTCGACGAACTGATCGAGGATGAACTTGTGGATCTCGGATACCCAGAAGACAGCGGCGTCATCAAGTTCGAGCACTACCGCTCCGACGATATGGAGTTCGTTTTCCGTTCAAAGGTCATCCCATCCGAAGGACAAGATCTCGCAGACGCGTGCAAGGTCTGGCTGCTCGGGTACGAGCAGTGCTTCCGTCAGCTCGGTGATATGGACGAATCCGAAGAAGACTGATCAGACCACACTGAATCAGTACACTTTCCTGACGGGGTCACTAAAAGCACCCAGTCCGATGGGGATATACGATGCGGATACTCATGCTCGGCTGGGAGTTCCCGCCATTCATCGCAGGAGGTCTCGGGACCGCGTGCGAAGGACTGACCAAATCGATGGTCGCGCAGGGTCACGAGATCACCTTCGTGTTCCCTCAGC
>JAEPQP010000189.1 GCA_017640485.1 Phycisphaerales bacterium
CAGCGAGCTCGAGAAACTCAAACTCCTCTTCCGGAACAAGGCGCGTGATCTGTACAGCGAGGTCAAAGTCCTTGAGGATCCTGAGTCGATGGTGTCTTTCAGGAAGTCGGTAGCGGGTCAGAATGGTTGGCTCACCAATGGCTGCGCAACCGCTCGATGTCACGGGGGGCCCGATGCCGGCGAGTTCAAGCTCATCGGGACGAAGCCAAACTCAGCCGAGACGGTGTACACCAACTTCCTGATCCTCGAGCGATTCGAGCTCCGCGATGGGACCCCGCTGGTGAACTATCAAGATCCTGAGCGATCCCCGTTGTTGCAGATGGGACTCCCACGCGTGAAATCGCTCACCCCCCACCCGGATGTCGATGCGACCAAGTTCGGCCGAGACTGGAGACCGGTCTTCCGGTCTTCGAGTTCAACAAACTTCCAGCGAACCCTGGATTGGATCCGCTCTATGTACACCCCAAGACCCGACTACGGCATCGAATACCCCCCTCCTGCTGCACAAACACCGCCAAGTCAGGGCGATACCCAGAATTCAAACCCCTCCAAGCAGGCTGATTCCCAGCTTGAGCGTCCCTGACCGGGTGCTGCTCAACGCGCTAGGATAGGAATCGCTGAACTCCCGAAGCAGAGCGTTTGGTCGCTTGCTGATATGTGAAGGATCCAAAGAAGATGATTCAGAGACCAACCAAGACCCACACCACCGCTCGCACGCTGCTTCTGGCGCTTGCTGTCACTTCGCTTGCGGCTGGTGGCTGCTCGAGGAACGATGAAGCGAAAGCCGCGGTCTCGGAGGCTGGACTGGAGTTCCAGAAGATCTCGGTTGGAGACGCAACGCTCTCAGAGAGTGTCGCGAGCACCGCATATACCAAAGCAGGGGACCTCGCATCGAATCACGCCGGGGGTGAGGGCCCATACGACGAGGCGGCCTCGGTGAGTCTCGCGCTCTCGAAGCTCGGATTGTCGGGCATCGCCGGCGGCGAAGCATCCGACGCTGAAACCAAAGCAATGCACAAGTCCCGCGTGATCCGTGCTCACCTGAGCGAGTGGATCTCGATGAACGCGGTCGCGAAAGCATCGACCAACTTTGATGTCAGCGATGATCGCGCTGCACTCCGCGAGCTCGTTGAACTCCGCGAGGTGGATGTGGAGTCGTACACCGAACTGTACAACTCCTACACGAAACAAATTGAAGAGCTGCAGTCGAACATCGCGGATCTGGAAGCGCGGTCGATGCAGGAGCGGAACGAGGGCGCTCGCTTTGAGCTGCAGATGACGGGTGTTTCTGCGACTGAAGCCGCGGAACTCGCTTCTCGCGTGCGTGAGCACTCGCTGCGTGCAGATTCGTATGAACTCGAAGCCGAGCGCATCCGAGGACGCGTCGGGCAACTGCTCCCGGGTGCTCACGAGGTCGAGCTGCAGGTGAAGAAAGCGAAAGACCAGATCGATCTGCTGAACCTCTCACTCGATGAACTTGATCAGCGCGTCCGGGATTCCAAAGAGGATTCCGCTCAGGCGCGTGCGAACGCTCAGCAAGCACAGTCGGCGCTGACCGAGTTGGTCGATGAACTCGAGGAGTTCAGACAGAACACCGTTGAGCCTGCGAGCGAGCGGGTCTTCACACTGATCCGCCAGTCGCTCTCCGCTTCACGGGACGCACGATCAACAGCTAAAACCAGCGGCGCGATCGCAAAAGCAACCGCTCAGGAGCATCTGGGACGCGCCACGATGCGTCTGGCTCGCGGCGAAGCGGAAATGGTCTCACTCTACCAATCCATCCTCGCGTCGGGTCTCCCGGGCGACTGGCAACCCAAAGTCGATCAACACTCCGCTCGGTACGAAGAACTCGTTGAGCAGGGTCAGCAAGCGTTCCAGGATGCAGCGTCAGCGCTCCGAAGCGTCCGCGCTCGCGGCGAGGTCGGCGAGAGCGTCGAAGCCGCGGCTGTTCGGCTCGATCGTCTGGGCGGGGTTGAGCCCGAACCAGAATACGAGGAAGAGTACGACGACAGTGATGACTTTGACTCAGAAGATGAGTACGAGTCCGATGAGGTCGACGGCTGAATCCGCTCGGAGCGTCCGATCGGATCACATCTCCAATGCTCCGCAACGCATGCTGAGATGACAGCAGGTTGCGTGATGAAGCTTCGGGTGACGCATCGATGAATGAACGCCCTGAATCCAGTTCTCCCGATGGGATCCCGGTGCTCCGAACTGTCCAGCAGCATCTTGTGCATCCTTCGGAGCCTGTGATCGGGAAAGTGGTTGGTTCGGATCTGTGCACGCAATCGACGAAGACCAGCGGGATCATCCGTCATATCCAGATCGATGTCTCAGGAACACCACTGGAAGGCTCTTGGGTCGCGGGACAATCCTTCGGCGTGGTTCCGCCGGGTGTGACTGAGCATGGTCGTCCACACAAGCTCCGGTTGTATTCCATCGCGGCTCCGACCAATGGTGAGGACGGGGAGGGCAAGATCCTCTCCACGACACTCAAGCGGCTGATCGATGAGCACTGGGAAGATCACACCCTGTACACTGGGGTCTGCTCCAACTACCTCGCGGATCTGCAGATCGGTGACCAGGTCCACCTGACCGGACCGGTTGGGAAACGGTTTGTGCTCCCTGAGGACCCCGCCGCACACGATTACATTTTCCTCGCAACCGGGACTGGGATC
>JAEPQP010000013.1 GCA_017640485.1 Phycisphaerales bacterium
CAAGCCGGAAGCCGCGAGCGTGATGACTTCGATCAAGGGGCACTTGGACGCGGTGCGTGCGTGCGCCCCGCGCGGGATTCATACGCTGGTCGAGAAGCCGCTCGCGATCAATGCTGTTGATGCGATGGAGATGAAGATGCTGTCTGTCAAGCACGATGTGCATGTGCTGACCAACTACGAGACCTCGTGGTACGCGTCGGTGCGGACCGCTGCACAGCTCGCAAATGACTCTGGCGGCGTGACACGGGCCGTGTTCCGTCACGGGCACAAGGGACCACGCGAGATCGGGTGCTCTGAAGAGTTCCTGGAGTGGCTCACCGATCCAGCGAAGAACGGCGGGGGCGCGATCGTCGATTTCGGATGCTACGGCGCGAACCTGATGACCTGGATCATGGACAACCAGATGCCCGACAGGGTGACCGCGATCACGCGTCAACTCAAGCCGGAGATGTATCCGGAGGTTGATGACGACGCGACGATCGTGCTGGGATACAACGACTCGGTCGCAGTCATCCAAGCGTCCTGGGCGTGGACGCACGATAACAAGGACATGGATCTCTTCACCCCCGGCGCGTCGTACCACGCGAAGAAATGGGATACGCTCAGCGTCCGCAAGCCCGACGGTGCGATGGAGGATCAAGATGTCCTGCCTCGAACCGATGAGCAGCGCAATGAATGGACCTATCTCCGTAAAGTCATCCGAGGCGAGTGCGCAATCGATCCGCTCTCAAGCATCGACAACAACCTGATCGTGTGCTTGATTCTTGATGCCGCTCGCAAATCTGCAGAGACAGGAGAAGCCGTGCAGTTTGATGGTATCACGAAGGTTGCTGATTAAACTACAGAATTATCGTCGCAAGCTCTTTGCATGATTCTTGTTCTGCTGCTGAGAGTGTCGACTTTGGATTTAGGAATAGTTGGCGAACTAGATCAAAGCAGATGTCCCAGCTTTGATCAAAGTATGACATTCCAATAAGCCACTGATTCCAATCACGATAATTTTCGTTTGAATGATCCCAAATCAAATCATCAGCTTCTTCCTCATCCCGGAACTCGCGTTCTGATCTGATGAGCTTTGGAATAGCGACTGAAAGATCTACAGGGCAGTCTAGGTTCGCGGCTTTGAGTAAGCATTTGCAGAGTTCTGCAGTCATCGTTTCATACTTGCTATCTTCATCTTCCTTGCCTTCTCTACACTGTTGAATCCAAGAGAGCATATCAAAGCATGGCAGTGCAAGCGTGATATCTAAGCGGATCACGCTGTCTACGAGTCGGATCATGGCATCAAACGGCTCGCCTGATCCATACTCTGGGTATGTAAGCAAACACGCACAACAGAAAGCTCTCGCGATGTTTGCCTTTCCTGGATTTAATCCACTGATTTCGTGTTCTTTGTGATTTCTGTGATCCCACCATTTACAGAGCGAGAACGGTTCGCCTGGCTCCCACTGGATGGGGCGAGGAACCCTCTCTTCATCGAGTATTCGTTGAATCGCAGCTTTGTGTTCAGGAGCATCATAACCATAATCGCTTTGAGCAATTGCTTTCACAATATGATGATCCACATACCTCTTGAGTTGATCAATCAACTCGGTCGGGTAGTCAGGGTTGGGGACTTCGTACTCTCTCATGTCCCAACCAAAGACAGCAAATCGTGCAACCCAATAGGTTCCTTGGTGTGAAACGCCTCACCCGCTTTCGTCCCGATCCGTGATCCAAAGTAACTCGCGGCATGACCGACCCACTCCGCGACGCGTGCGTTCTTGGGTGGGAGGACGAACTGCGTGTGGTACGCGCGGATGGAGTCGAGTTTTTGATCCAGGACGCCTGTGATGTCAAATACGAAGCTCGGGTCCGCGACCCAGCGGAGATGCGTCGCGTAGTAGTAGAACAGCCACTTGGGATACATCGGCTCGCCGAGCTCGAAGGTGCGTCCGGTCCACGCATCGGTGGGTTTGGGCATCTCGATCTTGCTGAGCTTCGCGTCAAAGCGTGCATCTTCGACGCATCGAGTGACTGCGCGATGGTCTGGGTGTGCATCGATATCGAAGGTCGTGAAGATGATCTCCGCTTGCCAAGCACGGATGACGCCTGCGAGTGCGTGTCTGTTCTCGATGGTGTGCTCGACGAATCGGTTCGGGAGATCGAGCAGCCAGCGATCAACTTTGCCCGTCGCGTCTTTACTCAGGATCTTGAACGCGTCCGCGGCTTCTTGCTTGCGGATCTCTGGAGATCCCAGTGGAGTCGGTTCGCCGTTGGTGACATCGAGGATCAGGACATCGTGTCCTTGGTTCATCAGTTTGATGATCGTGCCGCCCATACCGAGTTCTTGATCGTCTGGGTGCGGTCCGACGACGAGGATGCGTGCCATGCATGGGCTCCGTTGGGTTGAGGAAGTTCAGGATTCTGGAGGTTGAACGCTGCTGGGTCAGGAATTAATCCATCGCGTTCTCGACTACGACGAAGCCGTGCATGACGCGGACATTGCTCTGGTCTTCCCATATTGGCTCAACGACCTCGAGCTGACACAAGACGACCGGCGCAGGGACGCGCTGTGCGAAGAACCCCCCCGCGCGGAAAGTGTCTCCGAACTCGTCGCTAAACTCTTTGAGATTCAGGTCGATCGTTTGTCCCGAACGGAGTCCATCGATCTGGAGCGAGTAGCGCTGGTTGAGCCAGATCGTCGAGGGGCCGAAGTCGCGTGTTGTGATGTTGGTCAGTTTCAGGCGCGTGGATTGGCGGAAGACCTGCACATCGTACACCTCGCCCTTCGCGATCGAGTCGGGATAGGCCGGCTTTGAATCGGTCCGGGTCGTCTCGCTGAAGAGTTGGCACCCGGTAAGGGGCAACGGCAGACACAGGATCAGCACGATCAGAACGGAGAATGACGCCGGGATTCGTTGGTAGGCTTTCACACTCCTATCGTTTGCGTGATGGGCTGCCAAAGCAACAGTTCGAGCAAGAATGCCACCGAACCGACCTACGCGATCGCCGATGGTGCGCAGGATCTGGATCCCAAGACCATCGCGGCGGATCTGATCGCCCGATTCGGTCCCACGGCGATGGATCCGCGTGTTTCTGAGCTGATCCCCGGATTCGACGCACCGTTCTATCAAGCGGGTCTCGCGGGGTATTCCGACGCCGCGATGCGGATCATCGCTCGTCGGCACGGCTGTCCGATCTGCGTGACCGAAGCGTTGCTGGATAGGACACTCCTCGCTGGAGGCAAGGGATTCGCGAAAGCGGATCTGGGAGACATCCACGACAATGTCCCAGGCGGGGAGGAGGACCACCCGCTGATCGGACAGATCATGGGGAGTGAACCATCCGAGATGGCCGCGGCCGCGATCAAAATGATCGAGCAGGGAAAGCGCTCCAACAAAGAATACCGAGGCATGGTCGGACGCGATCTCGACGATCATGACCAACTCCAGACGGATGGCAAGGACTCGTTCTCAGGAATCGACATCAACCTCGCGTGTCCAGTGAAGAAAATCGCGAAGAAATCCAGAGGCGGGCACTGGCTCCGCGAACCGGAGGGCGCAATCAAAATCCTCAAAGCCGTGCGCGAGGTGCTCCCGGATCACATCCCGCTGAGCGTAAAGATGCGCCGATCGTTCGATGACACGGACGAGATGAAGGCGAACTTTTTGTATCTGTTCGACGCCGCGTACGACCTGGGGTGCTCGTGGGTCACTGTGCACGGGCGGACAGTCGAGCAGAAGTATGTCGGCCCATCGCGCTGGGACCCACTCCGCGCACTCGTTGACCGCAATCCCGATCGCTTGATCTTCGGGTCGGGAGACATCTGGGATGTGAACCAGATCTTCCGCATGATCGGGTACACCGGATTGACCGGCGTGTCGGTGGCGCGTGGGTGCATCGGGAATCCCTGGATTTTCAAGCAGGCGCGCTCGATCCTCGCCGGGGAGGATCCGCAGGAGCCGACGATCAGCGAGCAGCGCGCCGTGCTCGAGGAGCATTTTGATCTCTTGCTCGCCGTGAACGCGAGCACCCGCGATCCGGAGTACCTCACCGCTCGCAACATGCGGAAGTTCGGCATCCGCTTCGCGGCCCATCATCCCGAAGCCGCGGAGGTGAAGAAGGAGTTCATCCACGCAAAGAACCTGGATGATTGGCGGACTGCGTTGGAGCGGTGGTATGTCTGATCTTGCTTTGAAATCTTTCATAGACGATTTCGTTGGAGGGTATTCCAGGGAAGTCTGCTGCCCAAAGTGTGCTGGTCTTTCAAGGATCCATTTCGTTGGAAAGATCGCATTGAGAGGTAAGTGCGAGGATATCAATGCGGCATTTGCTGAGTCGCCGTTCGAAGTCAGAATCGATGAGTGGGAAGATGGTGAAGGGTGTACTGTTACCAGTTTTCCGAGTGAAGGCGATGAGCACCCGGATTATTACGGATATCCAAGAAAGAGCTCTTTCATTGCTCTATGCACCAAGTGCCATGAGCGAAGTCTCATAAGAGGTCAGTTGAGAAACGAGGATCTGTATTGGAGTGTGCAGACACGGCATGGAGTGTTGTGGGCACGAAATCGGAGAGAACTCGTGAGAATCCGTGACTTCATCGCTGGTGTTGATCGTCCTCGCGGTCCATTGACGAATCGTTTACCGGCAGCCATGCTCAAGGGATCGAATAGAGATGAGATGATCAAACTGATTGATCGTGTACTACACAATGGACCCGGGCATTGACTGGAAGGGATTGATTTGAATCATCAATACAACAATGCACTTCCAGATGATTCGATCCAAGTCTGGGTCCAAGTCTTCCAACGCCAAAAAGCCTTCGGCGAGCACGCGTTCAATCAACTCGCTGACGACCAGTTCTTCACGATCCTTGCGCCGGGGCTCAACTCGTGTGCGATCATCGCGAATCACATCGGGGGGAACCTGCTGAGCCGGTTCACCGACTTCCTCACCAGCGACGGCGAGAAACCAACGCGTGATCGGGAGAGCGAGTTTGCGCCGCCGAGCGAGCATACGAAACAGGCGCGTGATGAGGTGATGCTTCGATGGGAGCGGGGTTGGGAGACACTCTTTGACACGCTGGGATCACTCAGAGCTGAGGATCTGAACAGCATCGTCCAGATCCGCAAGGTCGATCATCCGGTCCACGCGGCGATTGCTCGCGCGATCGATCACTACAGCTTCCATATTGGACAGATCAACATCATCGCGCGTCAACTGGTCGGGACGGCGGACTGGGAATGGTTCACGCTCGCTCCGGGCGCGACCGAAGCGTTCAACCGCTCGTTGATGGGCGAATGAACACCACCCCCTTGGCGCGGGTTGAAATTTGTATATACTGGTCGCGGAAGGAAACCCCATGTCGCTACTCAGCATCATCTTGATTTCAGTTCTTGTGCTCGCTGTCGTCTTTACGATCGTGTGTGTCGTCGCGATGTTTACCGAGATGGGCACCAAGAAGAAGACCGGCAAGATGAAGGGGAATCCCCGCAACCAAGCGAAAAAACGCAAGGCCTAACACACACTGGGTCATGCATACTGGGTCACGCGGATTTGTCGGATTTCGTTTCAGCAGGTTTGGTTTCTTTGGTGCTCTTCGAATCTTCTGCATCGGCGCTGTAACGGATCCGGCCGTGGTAGATACTCGCGACGGTCTTGGAGATCGAATCGCAGATGGTCTTGAGTTCCCGGAAGGTCAGGTTGCATTCATCGAACTGCCCGTCCATCAGCCGCTTGTTTGCGAGCGAGCGGACGAGCGCGTCGATGCGAGCGGGGGTAGGTTCCGTCAGCGTGCGCGTCGCGCTCTCGATCGCGTCTGCGAGCATCACGATCGCGACCTCTTTCGTCTGAGGCTTCGGACCCGGATAGCGGTAGTCCACCTCGTCGGGGAGTTGCTCTTCCGCGTTGTCCTTCATGATCTGTTCGACCGAGCGGTCTTCGTCTGCATGGGACGCTTGCTCCTTCGCACGGCGGTAGAAGTACTCAACGAGTGTGGTGCCGTGGTGTGCATCGATGAAGTGATGGAGTGATTTCGGGAGCCCGTTCTCGCGCGCCATCTCGACGCCGTCTTTGACATGCCCGACGATGACGAGCAGCGACATCGCTGGATTGAGCTTATCGTGCTTGTTCGCGCCGCCCGACTGGTTCTCGATGAAGTAATCGGGTTTGTTCATCTTCCCGATGTCGTGGTACAGACACCCGACATAGGTCAGCAGCGCATCGGCACCAATCGATTCCGCGGCACTCTCCGCGATCGACGCGACATTCAGCGAGTGGTTGTAAGTCCCCGGTGCCCGCTGCTGGAGCTCGCGCAGGAGTGGTTGTTTCGGATCACGCAGCTCGATGAGTGTCATCCCGGTTGAGATGTCAAACACATTCTCGATGAAGGGGAGGATAAACAACGCGATCCCCCCCGCGAGCATCCCGGAGATCCCTGCTTGCGCCGAAACGCCAATCAACGGCCGCGCGATGCTCGCGCCGCCAACCCCGATGGTGGGGAGGATAATCAGTTGATCGAGCACCGCGAGCGCCGCGAGGACCGCCGCGACGACGAGCGACATGCGGATAATGGTTCTGCGATCGCGGATTTCTTTGAGCTGCGCGATTGCGATCGCGGATCCGACGAGCATGAGGATGAACATCCCGATGTGCATTTTGAGCGCGAACCCGATGATGATCGCCGTGACGCCGCAGATCGCGAGCGCTGTGCGCTGGTCATACGCGATGCAGACGAGGATCGCGACGAGGAGCACCGGGGTGATCGATGCGAGCCACATGAGTCTCGGATCGAACACGCTCAGGACACACGCCGCGATGACGCACGCCGCGATCATCGCGGTCAGCCAACCGGTTCGTGCGGGTCTGCGTGCGATCTTCTTCGAGTAGATCGTGATGTACCCCGCGAGGACAATCCCGAGCATCGCGACCATGCCATAGATCGAGAGGAACTTGAGCAAGCGTCTCGGGACGCTCCCCTGCTTGGTGAACTGCTCGATCTCGGTCTTTGCGAGTTCGTAAGACGCTTGTTCAAGCACATCGCCGCGAGCATAGATGCGCTGCCCGACAGTGATGGATCTCCGCACAGGGAGCACACGCTCCGCGGCGGTCTCCTGCGTCGCGGCGGTCACGGATTCGTCGTACGCGAAAGTCGGACGCGCCTGGTAGCTGAGTCGGCTCAGCACAACCGAGTCGACGGGCGATGCGAACCCCGCGATGCGGATCATGCGCTGGATCTCATTGGTGAACTGATCCGTGTTGTCAATATTGATCACATCGTCCCGGCTGATCCGCGCCGGCGCTTGGATCCCTTCCTCTGCGGGACCGTAACGGAGCTCGATCTGCGTGTTGAGGCCTTCTTGTGTGGCGCGCTGCCAGGTCTGACGATCAAGGAGCGGTCGTCTGCGGAGGATCTCGTCGAGTGTGTTGACCTGATCCGTCCAGAGCTTGAGGCTCGCTTCCTGCGCGGCGGTCTGACGGAGTGTTTGGAACGCTTCCTCGTTGAGACCAAAGCGGATGCGGATATCTCGATCGACCTCATCGAGGCTCGCGACGCCGCCCAGCGTTCTGGGGAGGTTGGCGAGCGACGCTCTGATTTCTTCGAGAACCGGGAGATCCGCGTTGTGGATGCGGGGGACATTGAGTCGCGCCGCTTGCCGATTCATCTGCGTCTGCTGGACATCTTCAGTATTGAACTCAACCCGCGATGTGCGGGTTTCGTGCATGACTTGTCCGACTGAAACCAGCAGCTGTCCTCTGGTCCAGTTGGTCACGGATCCCACGATGAGCACAAAACCAATGAGCGCGATCGTGCCCCAGAAGAGGTTTGGGGATGCGATCAGATCCGCGAGTTGTTGGCGCACTGATGTATTGGAGACCTGAACAGTGGATCGGCGCGAGGACTGCGAAGAGCGGGAGCCATTCTTCGGCCCGGTCTTGCTGCCCGTCTTGCTCGTTGATTTGGAGGAGTCTTTAGCCATGCATCTCGCAGCGTTGTGGATCGCTGATTGTGTTCTGGGAGAGTCGATCCGCTCTGTCGATCACTCTGTTGATAACCCTGTCTCTATCGGATGGATCTCGAGTGGACTGTGGTCCGAGAATCCGGATTCGATCCATAATCATAAGCCGACCCGTTCGACTGAGAGAGTAAGCAGTTCCGGTGGGTCCAGAATCGGTTATCCGTCGGCAGGAATCGCCGATGCGCTGTGGTCATCCGTGCTTGATGCGTGTGAAGCGACACAGCGCGGGAGTTCAACAATCATCGTTGTTCCCTCCTGATGAACGCTGTTGACGCGGATCCCTCCGCCCAACGATCTCGCGGCGTGTTTCACAATCGCGAGTCCCAGCCCCGTCCCTCGTCGTGCGGTCGATCCGCTGCGGGCTTCATCAACTTGGTAGAAGCGCTCGAAGATCCGCGCTTGATGTGAGAGCGGAATCCCGACCCCCTCATCGCGCACACCGATCCGCACGCCGAGTGGCTGGTCCAGTCCTTTCGGCAGCGGGGAGTTGGGATCAACCTCGACTACGATCGGGTCAGCGTGGATGGAGATCGATGTATTCTCGTGCGCAAACTTGGTCGCGTTCCCGATGAGGTTGCGGAGGATCAGTTCCAGGAGCGTGTCATCGGTCAGGATGGTCGCAGCTTTAGGATCGATCCGTGTATCAATTGTCAATCTGCGCCGCTGACACACACTCAAGAATGGAGATGATGCACGCTCGATGATCTCCTCAAGATCAACCTCGATGAGTTGAGTCGGGGTGCTTGGATTCTCGAGCCGAGAGAGATCAAGCAGGTCTTTGACCATCAGGTCGAGTCTCGTCGCGTTGCTCGAGATCATGCTGATGAGCTTCGGACCCATGACCGGATCGTCTTTGGCGCTGCCCTCGAGGGTCTGGATGGCGCCGAGGATCGAAGCGATCGGTGTACGGAGTTCATGACTCGCGTTGGCCGCGAAGTCTGCTTTCAGTGTGACGGACGCGGAGAGTTCGGTGATATCGGTAAAGGTGCACACCGCTCCACGAAGATCGGGGTTCGGTTCGGCCGCGACCGCAAACACCCGCATCGATCCCGCCGCGGGCAGCTCGAGCCGAGCATGACCCGATTCACCCGATCGTGCCAGCAACTCGATTTCCTTGACGGTTGACTGAGTGATCAACGAGTCAAAGTACTCGCCGACGAGTAAGCGACCCGATCCGAGGATGGCGCTCGCGGCTCGGTTCGCGTGCATGATCTGTCCACGCTCGTTGGTCGCAACAACCGGGACATCCGCGGCTTCGAGAATCGCGCCGATCTGTTTCGTGGTGCGCCGCTCATCCAATGCGTTGTTCACAGATCGGCGGGTCCGATCGAGTGCATCATCGAGCGTCGATTGATATCGACGATGAATGAGCCCGAGCCAGATCAACGCAGCGAGCGAGATCAGCAGCGCCCAGGCCTGGAAAGCTCCGATGATCAATGATCCCGCGAGGATCGATGCTGGAACGGTCCAGATGTTCAGATCTGCTGAACTCTCCGCTCTGCCGGGGTCTGGGACGGCGTGTTCTCGGCTGGTTGGCGGGAGGTCGCTGGGCATCTACATATATATAGGTTCGTGGATGGGCAAACCCATGCGTCATTCAGCCGAGATTCTGCTCAGCCGATGCTCGGATCATCCGCTCGGTAGCCCACAGCCCGGACGGTTGAGATCAGATTCGCGTGATCACCCAGTTTCTTTCGAAGGGCGGTGATGTGGACATCGACCGTGCGGGGCGTGACCGTGACCGCTGGACCGATCGCTCGGCTGATCAACTCCGCTCGGGAAAGGACCTTGCCCTTGGATTGTGCGAGTGCCGCGAGGAGTCGAAACTCCGTGATAGTGAGCTGGATCGGTTGGCCCGCGACAGAGACTTGGTGCTCGTGCAGGTTGATCGCGATGGGTCCGAGCGTGATGCTCGCGTCCATCGTGTTCTCCATTCGTGTGCGACGCGAGAGGGAGTTGATCCGTGCGACGAGGACAGGCATCGAGAACGGCTTGGTGATGTAATCGTCTGCACCCGCGTCGAGACCCTCGAGTTCGTGCGCCTCCTCAGCTTTCGCGGTGAGCATGATAATCGGGATCGAAGCGGTTTCGGTCTTGTTTCGCAGGCGCTTCGCGACTTCGATGCCGTTGAGCTCTGGCATCATGACATCAAGCACCAGAACATCGGGGACGATTGAAGACGCGAGCTCGAGTGCTTGAATCCCATCAGCGGCACAGGTGACCTTGTGTCCCGACTGTGTGAGGTTGTATTCGATCAACTCGCGAAGATCAGGTTCATCATCGACGACAAGGATGTGCATCGTGTTGCTGTGCGTGCTGGTCATGTCGTGGTTCCGGTACAGGCTTTGAACAATGCAGAACTGTACGAGCCATCGGTATTGATCACTGGTCCTCAGATCAAGAGTTCATGGAATCTAAACATGAGGGCATAGAGGCGAAGCATTCCTGGGTGTTTCAGGATGCGATTTCAGACTCCTTGGCGAGAAATGATTGGTCTTTGGACGGGCACTTGGGTGAATAAGCGATGAAAACTCTCCTGCCAGAGTTGCGCTCGAACCCGCGTTTTTGAGCTTTAAAGCGGGTTTGGGATGAAATTATGGTGAGTGAGGGGATAAAATTGATAGTTAGTGACGACAAAAGGTCGAATAATAATTTGCACTTTGGTTAGTCTGGCCTATAGTCGGTCAGCAACAGGTCGTCAGGTATTCGGCTTGTTCAATGAATAAGACATTTCCAATCACTGCCCAACGAGAAGGAGCACTGAAATGACAAAGACAATTACAACCATCGCATTGGTTACCATGAGCGGCTCGGCGCTTGCTCAGTCCGGACTGGACATCGATCGTGCGTACGCAGCTGAGCTGCGTGCAGACGCAAACACCCGCTCGAGCCTCCTCGGTTCGAACGCTGGTTCACTGGACGCTGAGATCTTCACTCAGTTCCGTTACACCTACAACAGCCGTAGCGAGCGTAACGCAGACCTCGGCGCTGTTGCAGGTCCAGCAACTCAGTACGGCGACAGCGACGTCACCGTCGGCTTCTCAACCCCACGCACCCAGGTTCGCCTGAGCGGTGGCGTTGAAGGCACCGACATCACCGGTCACGTCTCGTTTGACTTCGGCGGTGCATTCGATCACGGTGCATCCGGCGCTGCAGGCGGCGACGGTGGTGCAACCCTCCGTGAGGCATACGCAGCATGGGGCATGGACGACAACTGGACCTTCCTCTTCGGTCAGATGCGCAACCCACTCTTCTACGAGTCAAACGTTGCTCCTGAGCACTCACAAGGTGTTGAGCGTTCGTTCACCAACTCGTTCTTCGACGTCGGGTTCACCCAAGGCATCGGCCTGAACTACGCAGACGACGAGTGGAAGTTCACCGTTGTTCTCTCAGACGGCGTTGCAGCAGCAAACACCTACTACACCTCAGGTGTTGAAGCTGACATCTCCCTCACCGGTCGTCTCGACTGGCTCGTCTCAGGCAACTGGGATCAGTTCAACGACTTCGCTTCATGGCAGGGCTCAAACTCCGGTCTCCGCATCGGTGCAGGCCTCCACTGGTCACAGCGCGGTGACACCAACCCAACCACCGTTGCATCGCTGATCCCAGCCGGTGCTCTCGCTGCTGCAGTTGACACCGAAACCGTCACTGCTTGGACCATCGACGCTCAGTACGAAGCTGACGGATGGGGCGTCTTCGCTGCTTACAACAGCACCAACGTTGATGTGGACTACGTCCCAGCAACCGGTGGTGGTGCAGACATGACCAACGACGGATTCATCCTCCAAGGTAACATGTTCTTCACCGAGCAGTTCGAAGCATTCGCTCGTTACGACATCCTCTTCCTCGACGACGACGCCAACCTCGGCATCATCGCTGCATCGGACGAAGACAAGTACTCGACCCTCACCCTCGGTTTCAACTACTACCTCGTCCCAGAGTCACACGCTGCACGCTTCAGCATGGACCTCTCGATCGCTCTTGACGACTCGTCAGGCATCGACTCCTACGGCTTCTCGGATGTCCCAACCACCGGCGTCATCGGCGGTGCTTCAGGCGGTACAACCGTTGCTGACGACGAGTTCATGATCCGTGGCCAGTTCTCGCTCCTCTTCTGAGTTTGCGAACCTGATTACGATCAACATCTCATGATGTAAATGCAGGAGGGACCCTCGGGTCCCTCCTGTTCTTTTTGTGTCAACAAGGATCAGTATGAAGAGGGAATCAGAGCAAGACCAGCGGTCCATGTGTTAGCGTATATTTATATTTGTAAAGCTGAACACTCCGATCCAAGAGACTAAAAACGATTGTCTGAAACAATCACCCCTCACAGGAGTCTGAAAAATGAAACTCGCTAAGTCTGCTGCTTGCAGCGCGGCTGTTGTCTCGTTGACATCATTTGCAGCACACGCTGGTTCGGAAGGTAGTCTGCACGACCTCGCGGCAGCCATCCGCGCCGATTCGATGAACTACTCATCGTTCTCACCGTTGCCTGAACGGATTAAAACTTCTGTCCAGATCCAGTTCCGCTACAACTACAACCAGCGCGGATCAGAGAGCACCACCTTCGCTGGGATGCCGGACAACGATGTCACCGTGGGTTTCACGAGCCGTCGCACCAAGTTCGGTGTCGAGGCAAAGGTCACCGACGACATCACGGGGAAGGTCAAGTTCGCGTTTAGTCAATCGTCCGGAGCCGCAGGTCTCGAGGATAGCTACCTCAAGTGGAAACTCTCAGACACGGTGAGTATCAAAGCCGGTCAGTACAAGATTGCACTGCTCCGTGAGGAGAACATCTCCTCAACCAGACAGCTCGCGACCGATCGCTCATCAGTCAACGAGCTCTACAACCAAGACTTCAATCAAGCGATCGAGTTGATCATCACCGAAGATGACTGGCGCTTCATCGGGAGCGTAAACGATGGATTCCGTTCACGGAACACCTACTTCACTTCCGGAACCGAAGCAGACATCGCGTTTACCGCTCGCGGCGAACTCAAGTTCGGAGAAGCAGGATGGTCCAAGTACAAGCAGTTCACCTCGTTCCGTGGCGCTGAGGGCGGGTTCATGCTCGGCGGAGCGGTTCACCACCAGGTCATGGGCAACACCAACCCATCAACGACTCCAGACACGAGCATGACCACTGGGACCATCGACGCATCAGTCCTCGGTGACGGCTGGAACCTGTACGCCGCGGGTGTGTGGCGCAACACTGACACAGGCACCATGACCCTGACCGACGCGGGATACATCGTCCAAGGCGGTCTCTTCGTGTCCGATCAGAACGAGCTCTTCGGACGCTGGGATCTGATCACCCCGTCGGACGAAAACCCGGTCGTCGTTGGAACAAGCGGATCCGAAGATTTCAATGTCTTCACCTTCGGATGGAACCACTATGTCATCCCAGAGTCACACGCCGCGAAGTTCACGCTCGAGGCGCAGGTCTACCCGGATGCAACCACCGAATCAATCGTGAGCATCCGAGGCAATATCCTGCCCGACTCTACCGGCGATCAGTTCGCCATCACCGCTCAGTTCCAGGTCTTGTTCTAAACCATCGACTCAGATCACAGTTGATCAAAAACAAGCCCGCTTGATCGCGGGCTTGTTTGTTTTTGGTGTGTGCTAAATCACATCCGATCGACGGTTGGGATCCCGAGTGTTTTGCAGCTATCCTCGAGGACCCGCAGTGCGAGCATGCTCAAGCGGAGCCGTCCGTCGCGTTGTGATGCTTCGACGCCCTCCTTGAGGACCGGGCACTGCTCGTAGAACTTCGCGAAGAGCGACGCGAGCTCGTAGAGGTAGCCGCACAACCGGTGCGGCTCATGACTCGAACCCGCGGCACTGAGAATCGACGGGTACCGCAGCACCATCAACGCCATCGCCCGTTCGGCTGGTTCATTGAGCGAGAACGGAGCGTCCGCTGCCGCGTTCAGATCCACGCCCTTCTCCTCCGCTTTGCGGAGCATGTTCTTGATGCGAGCGATCGCGTAGAGCATGTACGGGCCGGTATCGCCCTCAAAAGCAAGCATCGTGTCGAAACGGAATGCGTAATCCTTGATCCGCTCGGTTGAGAGGTCCGCGTACTTCACCGCCGCCATCGCGACGGCTTCGCTGATCGCGTCCCGCTCGTCCTGAGGCATTTCGGGGTTCTTCTCCGCGACGGATGCGGATGCACGCATGACTGCCTCATCCAGCAGGTCGCTGAGATTCAGGTTCTCACCAGAGCGGGACTTCAGCGGCTTGTTGTCCTCGCCGAGGATCGTCCCGAACATCGCGTGGACGAGCGTCGCGTCGCTTCCAGAAGCGGTCTTGTCGTACCCCGCTTTATGAGCCGCGGCGAACACCTGCTTAAAGTGCAGCGATTGACGAGAATCGACGCAGTAGACGACCTCGTCACCCCCGAGCTTTCCGACGCGTCGTTTGATCGCAGCAAGATCGGTTGTTGCGTACAAGAACCCGCCGTCGCGTTTGCGGATGATCGTGGGTTCCTTGATCCCCTCGCAGCGGACCACGAGCGCCCCATCGTCTTCGACCGCGATGTTGCGGTCGATGAGATCTTGGACCAGCGGTGCGAGCTCGTCGCGGTATGTGGATTCCCCGGCGCTGTGCTCGTCGGTGATGTTCGCGTGCAGACGCTTGCAGGTCGCGAGGCACGCGGTCATTGTGATGTCATAGATGAGCTGCCAGATCCGGACGGAGTCTGCATCACCCGACTGGAGCGCGACGAGCCGGGACTTGGACTTCTCCATCGCAGCTTCAGCATCCGCGATCCGTTCGCTGAGCTCGATCTCTGCTTTGACATGCCCCCCGACTTTCTTGATGATCTCGAGGGCGCGTGTCTCGGCTTTGCATTTCGCTTGTGCCCTTTTGTAGATCGTGTTGAGTTCCGCGAGCGAGACTTTGGAGATGTCTGTGCCTTCTGCTTCCATCACACTGAGCTGCTCAACGACCATCGCGATCGGGAGCCCCCAGTCCCCGACATGGCTCTGCCGCTTCACCTCGTGCCCGAGCCGCTCTTGGATGCGTGCGATCGCGTCGCCGATCACGGTTGAGCGGAGGTGTCCCACATGCATCTGCTTCGCGAGGTTGACGCCGCAGACATCGACGATGATCGTTTTGGGATCCGCCGGGACGCTGATCCCCAGCTGGTCGGAGTCCATCGCATCGAGCGCGGTCCCCAACGCTTCTTGGAGCAGCGAGACATTGATGAACCCGGGCCCCGCGATCGATTCTTCGGTCAATGGCTGCGCGATCCCAGAGACATCAATCGCTTCCACGATTTTGGCCGCGAGCTCGCGGGGCTTCATCCCGATCTGTTTCGCGATCGGCATCGCACAGTTCGACTGAAAGTCCCCGAGCTTGGGCTGACGCGACGGACCAATGTGCGCTTTGACTTGGCTCTCAGGGAGATCAGGAGCAACCGCGCGGATCGCGTCGCAGAACCGGTCATCGAGTGCTTGTGCTGGGTCGAGAATCGTCTTGGGATCGTTCGTGGTATTCATGCTCCCCGATGGTAGGGGGGCACTCGATTTTGATCCGAGATTACAGATCGATCCGCCCGTCTTCAGGGGGATCCTCATCGAAGGGTTGGCCTTCCCACGATCCGGTACCCGCTTGTGCTGTGGAGCGAGACTCAGACGGATCACCGATCGCGTCCTCGCTCGATGCGACCAACGCGCAGACCATACAGTCCCCGGTCACATTACAGCTGGTCCGGCACATGTCGAGGATCCGATCGACGCCGAGGATGACCGCAATCCCCTCGAGCGGGATATTCACGCTCTGGAGCACGATGACCAGCATGATCATCCCCACCCCGGGGACCCCTGCGGTCCCGATCGACGCGAGCGTCGCCGTGAGAACAATCGTGAGCTGCTCCGCGATTGTGAGATCCATCTGATAAAGCTGAGCAATGAAGACCGCCGCGACACCTTGGTACAGCGCTGTGCCGTCCATATTGATGGTCGCGCCGATCGGGAGAACGAACGAGCTGACCTCTTCCTTGATCCCGAGCCGCTGCTCGCAGCACTCCATCGTGACCGGGAGTGTAGCCGAGGAACTCGCGGAACTGAACGCGAGGAGCTGCGCCGGACTGATCGCTCTGTAGAACCGCCCCATTGGGACTTTCCCCAGCACCTTGAATCCGATCGGGTAGATCACGAACATCATCGTCGCGAGCCCCGCGACGACCACGATGCTGTACACAGCGAGCGATCCCAGAATATCCAATCCCAGTTCCGCAATTTGCTCCACAATCAGAGCGAACACGGCGTACGGCGCGATCATCAGCACGATCTCGACCACCTTGATAATCACATCCGTCATCGCATCAAAGAAACGGATCACGACGACCGCTTTCTCGCGTTTGATCATCGTCAGCGCGATCCCGACCAGCAACGACGCGAACACGACCTGCAGCATGTTCCCCGCGGCGATCGCTTCGAACGGATTCTTCGGGACGATATTGAGCACCGTGTCCCAGACATCGGGCGCCTGCGCCGCCGCGACTTTCGAGTCTGCTTGGTCCTTGAACTGCGCGACGAACCCGTCGCGTGCTTCCTCGCTCACGAAGGTGCCGGGCTTGACCACATTGGCAAAGAGCAATCCGACCGAGATCGCGACGGAAGTGGTGAAGACATAGATCATCACCGTCTTGCCCCCGATTCGGCTGAGTTTAGACAGATCATTGAGACTCGAGGCGCCGACGATCAGACTGAACACCACAATCGGGACCGCGATGAAGCGGAGCCCTCGCATGAAGAGATCGCCGACGAAGCTGTTCAGGTTGCGGATGAAGAGCGCCGCGTGGGCAACAAAGCTCGGTTCCTGGTTGGTCGTTTCGGTATCGACCCCCTCGACCCATGAACTCGGGTCATCGACCCCCATCGAGTTCCAGGTCGATGCGTCCCACATCGTGTTGATCCCGAGCCCAACGATGACGCCGAGGATCAAGCCGATGAGGATTTTCCAGTGCAATGCCAGGCTTCGTGAGTTGCTCAAGGTGGATCTCCGTGTGTTGAGTCTCCACGATACCGCATCGCAAGCAACTCGGCCAGTCCTTGCGAGCGTTCTGGTCACCTAGTATCCCTGATGCCAAAAGAGTCTCCGAATCCATCCACATCTACGCCGCAGGCATTGAACAACCGATCGAGCCGATCACGATTCAAGGCGTACATCCAACGCCGCAAGGACCAGAAACACACGCAGGAGGTCCACGAATCCGTTGATGATTCGCTCCAGAAGCAGCGCGACAAGCGATCCAAGCGCACCGCGCTGGGACTCATGGGTCAGTTCTGGGCGCTCTTGCGTGGTTTCCAGATCACGATCGTGATGTCGCTGCTCACCCTCTCGCTCGCCGTGCTGTTCGGGCTTGCGATGCCGATGAGCATGAAGATCGCGATCGACTACATCATCTCCGATACGCCGGGACCGAGCGGGCTCCCCCCAGTGCTCGGCGAGTTCAGTGGTTCACGCGAGGACCGCATCTCGCTGATCTGGATGCTCGGCGGCGCGATGCTGCTCGTCACCGCGTGCTCGATTATCTTCGGCATGTGGGGACGCTGGCAGTGCACCCGAATCACCAAGCGTGTCCAGGTCGCACTCCGCAAGCGTGTCTTTGATCATGCATCGCGTCTCCCGCTCCACCGAATCCATCATCTCAAGTCGGGGGGGGTCGCATCGATCCTCCGCGAAGACGCGGGAGGGGTGGGGGATCTGGTGTTCTCATTGATCTACAACCCATGGCGCGCGATCATCCAGTTCCTCGGTACGCTGATTGTGCTCATCTGGATCGACTGGAGACTCGTCATCGGCGCGATCGTCCTGCTCCCGGTCATCTGGATCAGCCACCGCACATGGATCCAGCGCATCCGCCCGATGTACCGCGATATCCGATCCCGAAGACAAGGCATCGACGCGATGAGCGCCGAGTCGTTCTCCGGGATGCGCGTCGTGCGCGCATTCAATCGAAGACAAGCGGAAGCCGCACGCTTCACGAACGAAGGGCATTTGCTGGTCCGTCAAGAGCTCTATACCTGGTGGTGGGCGCGCTCGATCGAGATCGTCTGGCAGATCATGATCCCCGTCGCGTCCATCGCGGTACTTCTCTACGGCGGAACAGCGGTCATCGACGGCACGCTCACAATCGGTGACCTGATGGCGTTCTCCGCGTACATCCTCGCGCTGCTGGGACCGCTCGAATCGCTGGTCTCCAGCGCCACCAATGTCCAAAACAATCTCGCGGCTCTCGATCGTGTGCTGGACCTGCTCGCTGAAGATCAAGAGTTCGAGGGAGTCACCCCGACCAAGCCCATCAACGCCGAATCGATTAGAGGCAAGCTCGATATTGATGGTCTTGGGTACGCGTACCCGATCCGCTCGAAGAACCGAGACAATGCGGATAGCGTGATCCAGCGCGGCGACCGAGTCCTTCACGACATCTCGCTCTCGATCGAGCCGGGAGAAACGATCGCGCTGGTCGGCGCGTCGGGAGCCGGGAAAACGACATTCTGTAATCTCATCGCTCGTTTTGATGACCCAACACACGGCTCGATCGCGATCGATGGAACCGATCTGCGTGATATCCCCGTCGAGCAGTACCGAGGACTCCTCGGCATTGTCGAGCAGGATGTCTTCCTGTTCGACGGATCAGTCGGGGACAACATCGGGTACGCGAAGCGCCGATCCACGCACGAGCAGATCGTTGAAGCGGCGCGTGCAGCGAATGCACACGACTTCATTCTGGAGCTTGAGCAGGGGTACGACACGATCATCGGAGAGCGGGGCATCCGTCTATCAGGAGGACAGAAGCAACGCATCGCGATCGCCCGAGCGATCCTCGCGGATCCCAAGATCCTGATCCTCGACGAAGCAACGAGTGCCCTGGACACCGAGTCCGAGCGATTGATCCAGCAGGCGCTCAACACCCTCATGGAATCGCGGACCAGCTTTGTCATCGCGCACCGATTGAGCACCATCCGTCACGCGACCCGGATTGTGGTCATCGAAGACGGCACGATTCAAGAGGTCGGCACGCACGAAGAACTCCTCGAGAAAGACGGGCGATACGCGCAGCTCCTGAAAATGCAGCTGACCGATGACTCGGACGATCAAGATATGTGGGCCTCGTTCCCGAGCAAATGACTGTGGAGAACTTGAAATCAAAAAGACCTCGATCGGAGAGATCGAGGTCTTTCGTATTCAATAGGGGATAAGAGATTTGAACTCTTACTAAAGGTATCAGAAACCTTCGTGCTACCGTTACACCAATCCCCTGAATGTCGCTGCAGTTCAGACTTTGATTCATTCTCAGCGGTGTATCCTAATCCTCGACTCCCCGCCGGGCAACCCGTCCTCGCGCCCGACTCCTATGATCGTGGATGCTCAAATCACTCCAGATCGTCTGCGCCCTGCTTGTTCTCACGCTTGGTTTCCGCGTCCAAGCCGAGCCTTTACTCCCAGCGTGCCCGCCGGATCGCGATGAGCAGTTGTGGTCATTCATGGACACGCTGCTCCTCGCGATGTACGACCAGAATCCCGGGAGCTACTACCAGATCGTCAATGACGAATCCAGGCTCGGCGAGCTCGGCGATGTCTCCGAAGCATCCATCCAAGTCTGGATCGATCGTCAGCGCGAACTGCTCGAAGAGCTCCGCTCGCTCGATCAGAGCGGGTACTCCGACGCGGATCGGACCGATCACGATCTCGTCCAGTACCAACTCATGACGAGCATCAGCCGAAGCAAGTACAAGTCGCACCAGATCCCGATCACCTCAATCTCAGGCCCTCAGATCTGGCTCCCCCAAATGGGATCTCGTGTCCCGATGCGTACGCAGCAGCATCGGGAGATGTATGTCCAGCGGTTGCGCCAGGTCGATGTCCTGATCGGGGATCACATGGACAACATGCGATCGGGGATGCAGTCCAACCGTGTCCCGCCTCGCGTGATCCTGGGTTCGACTGTGGATCAGGTCTTGGCGCAGTGCAGCGCCGAGATCCGGAAAGACCCGACCAAATCGCCGTTCTTCGAGCCGCTGCGATCGCTCGATGCGAATGACCCGATCGCGATGGAAGCGAGAACCATCATCGAGGAACGGATCATCCCGGTCTTCATGGAACTCGCATTGTTCCTGCAGAACGAGTACATCCCTTCGTGCCGAGCGAGTGTCGGCGCGAGCGATGGGATCGACGGCATCGAGGGATACAACGCGCAGCTCGCGCTCCATACGACAATTCCTGGGATCACCGCTGATCAGATCCACGCGGTCGGACTCCGCGAAGTCAATCGACTCAAATCCGAGATGATGGAGGTCATCGGACAGACCGACTGGATTGAAGATCCCAACGGCGGGGGATTCCTCGATACCACTGCAGAAGGCGTATTCTCTGCGTTCACCGACTATCTCCGCACAGACCCGCGCTTCTACCACACCGATCCAGAAGAACTCCTGACCGAATACCAAGCGATCTCGAAGCGCGTCGACCCAGGGATGGCGGAACTGTTCTACACCCTCCCCCGTCTGTCCTACGGCGTCAAGCGACTCCCGGAGTACCAAGAACCCAGCGCGCCCACCGCATACTACTACCCCGGAGATCTGAAGTCCGGAGTCCCTGGATACTTCATGGCCAACTGCTCCAAGCTCGACCAGCGTCCACGCTACGAGATGCTCGCGCTGACGATGCACGAAGCCGTCCCGGGTCATCACCACCAGTACGCACTGGTCAGTGAGATCGAGAACCAGCACCCGATCCGTCAGACAATGAGTTTCACCGCCTACGGAGAGGGCTGGGCGCTCTACGCCGAATCACTCGGTCTTGAGATGGGTGACCGCGCCACCAATGGCTTGTACGCCGATCCGTACGATAACTTCGGACGACTCAACATGGAGATGTGGAGAGCGTTGCGTCTGGTCGTGGACACGGGGATCCACGCGAAGGGATGGACGCGTGATCAAGCGATCGAGTACATGACGCAGAACAGCGCGCTGGCGCCGCACAACATCGCGTCGGAAGTCGATCGGTACATCGGTTGGCCGGGACAAGCGACGGGGTACATGCTGGGACAGCTCTCGATCCGAGCGCTGCGCAGTCGCGCTGAGGAGACGCTCGGGGATGATTTTGATCTCCGCGCATTCCACGACGAACTTCTCAAGGACGGCTCGATCCCGCTCCCGATCCTCGAAAAACAAATCAACCGCTGGGTGGTGTCCCAGCGGTCGAGTGTGTCCCCTTGAGAGAGAGAGTTTTGTGTTGGGTCGGTTAGCCGATCGTGTCGTCTGATCCAGTGGATTTCCACTGGTTCTTCTGGTCGTTGCGTCCCAGCGGCTTGGCGCGTCCGAACGACGCACGCTTGCGCTGGAGTTCGGTCATCGGACGAGCGGGTGTGCTCCCCCCGACTTCTTGATCCAGATCCACGGTGCTGTTGGTGTTCCGCTGAGCGGGTTTCGGAGTCCCGACCGGAGGTCCAAGGCGTTTGGTCCGTGCGTCGTCGATGGATCGATCCATCTTGTTGAGCAGCGCCCGAACCTCATTGAATGCTTTGCCGTTGTTTTCCATACTCAAACCTCCGTTAACAAATGCATCGGCGACCCATCCAAGCTACTTGGACCGTTGATGCCCTGTTTCGCGAATCGATCGCAGACTGTGCCGGTTATGACGGTGGGGGTCTCGGATATGAAAAACAGACCTGCTTATGCAGACGCAGCAGCGCAGAATGCGTCGTTTTGGAGTCCCGCTGAGAACTGCTGGGAGCGTGTATAAACTTGTGGACTATGGAATCACCCAAACCAACTTCACTCCCCTCGTCGTCCCACGATCCGCTGTCCACTTGGTCGCAGCCGAACGATCAGATCCAATCAGTGGTTCCCAACTCTGTGCGTGTCCAAGCGCGCCGGGACCTGTTCTGGTCCAATGTTGTGCGTGACTCGCTGATGGCGCTCTCAAGCGCCGCCGCGAGTTCGAGTGCACGACTCAGCGCCACACCGACCGCGGCACAGCACTCCACCAAACCCGTTGATTCCTTGTTTGACGGCCGAATGGGGATTATCACCACGCTCGGTCAACGGATCCCGATCGCGGACATCTTCCCCGTCTTCGCGTGCTCCTCGACCGGATCGAGCGCCGATCGTGAGCGATCCAGAGATGTCCAGTGCACCGTGTTCCGGATAACCACCCCGACCGGGGAGGCCTACACGCTCCCGATCTCGCAGATCATCGGGATCCACTCGCTGTCTGAAGATCTGATCAAGCAACTCGAAGCCGCGAGCGAAGACATGCAGGAGGACGGGCCAGATTCCGAGCACCGCCTCCCGTTCGGATTCGCGGCCTACACATCGCTCTCGCAAGCGGAAGCCAAGAAAGCGAACGAGCTTGAGGCACAATCAAAGGCGAATTCAGAGCTGAATGACCGAATTTAACGCTCTGACAAGAACGACGGAATAAAGATATCCGACCGACCGTTCAGGTATAAACCGATTCCGGCTCTATCATCATTCTGGAGAAATGAATGGCTGTACTCATCGCGATCCCTGTCTACAACGAAGTGAACTATGTGCGCGGAATCCTCGATCGCGTGCGTGAATACGCCGACGACATCCTCTTGATTGATGACGGCTCCACTGATGGCACCCCCGGGATCCTCGAAGAACTGCGTGAGCCGATGAATCTCCAGATCATCCGCCACCAGACGAATCTTGGGTACGGACGCGCCATCGCCGAAAGCTTCAAGCACGCTTCCAAGCATGGGTACGACTGGGTGATCACAATGGATTGCGATGACCAGCACGAGCCCGCTCACATCCCAACCTTTATCAACGCGATCGAGCGCGATGATCTGGACATCATCTCCGGCTCCAGGTACCTGAACCTCGACGCGAAAACCGAGATCGCTCCAGCAGATCGGAGAGCGATCAACATGACGCTCGCCAACGAGATCAATGATCAACTGGGATTCACACTGACCGACGCGTTCTGCGGATTCAAAGCGCACCGGGTCTCCGCGATGGAACGCATCACGCTCACAGAAGACGGCTACGCGTTCCCGATGCAGCTCTGGGCTCAGTCCGCGGCTCACAAACTCCGCGTGGGAGAGATCGAGGTCGATCTCATCTACAACGATCCGAACCGAACCTTCGGAGGCGGGCTCGATGATTCCGTCAAGCGACTCGCGCACTACCGCGAAGTCCTCGCACGCGAGATCGATCGCGCGTTCGCATCAGTCGCAGCACTGAGCGGTCGGCACGCTCAGCACTCGGCTCAGAACCCGGCTCATGCAGGATCCAAGAGCGGATGTCGGTGTTGTTGATCCGTTGAGATGCAAAGCGATCGCTCCCACAACGCACAGGACCCGTGGGTATGACCACCACGCCATCCAAGATCACACGCGAGCAGACGAACGCACAGGAACTCCGATTCCAGCCTGCGATTGACCAATGGGCTCGCGCATTCGATCCGCCGAGAGCTCAACCCCTCATCCAAGCAAGAACCCAGCTCGGGCTCCCAGTCGATGTGCCGATCATTGCATCCGGACACCAGCCGACCGTGTTTCATCCTGGAATCATCGCGAAACTCATCGCGCTCGATCAACTCGCGAAGATCAGCGGAGCCCACCGGCTCTGGATCGTTCCCGATCAAGACATCGTTGATCCCGCGCTGATCCGTATGCCGCATGGATCCGGGAATGACCTAGAAGTTCGTGAGCTCCGACTCGGAGGATCGACCGTGGTCGCTCCCGCGGCGCTCACCGCTCCGATCGAGATGGATCCTGATCTCCCGCAAGAACTCGAATCTCTGGCGCAATGGATCAGCGGGTACGAGCATGAGGACTCGCTCGCGAAGCAGTTCAGCAGCGCCATCATCGCAATGATCTGCGAACAACTGGATCTTGATCAGCCGACGATTCTGTACGCGTCAGAACTGATGGACTCCGTCGGTTCGGAGCTGCTTGATCCCATGCTGGATGATCCGAAGTCAGCGATCCGAGCATACAACACCGCCGCGGAGCGATACCCCGATGCTGGGGTGCGTCCACTGTCGATTGATACATCTCGGATCGAACTCCCCTTCTGGAGACTCGGCTCCGATTCACGATCGGAAGTCTTCGTGGATCCAACGCATCCGCATGAACTCGATCGGTCCAGACTCGCTCCGCGGGGTCTCGCGATGACCGCGATCATGCGCCTGCTGTTGTGCGAGTGCTTCATCCATGGCACAGGTGGATACCTCTACGACCAGATCACCACTGATTGGATCCAAGATTGGCTCGGACAACCACTCGCACCGATCGTGGGGGCTAGCGCGGATGTGTATCTCGATCTTGAACTCCCCGAGACCCCAAGCGTCGATCATGCCGTGTGGAGAGCCCATCACGCTCGGCACACGCCCGCGATGCTGAGTGACCCAGCCGCGGATGCGCAGAAGCGGGAACTCGTTGGATCGATTCAAGACGCGAAAGACCTCGGCGATCGACCACTCGCGGCCAGACGCTTCCGGGAACTGCAGGATCTGCTGGGCCGCGTCCGCAAACAACATGCTCAGGAACTCGAAGCCTTGGATCAAGCCGTCGAGATGGCGCGATCATCCCAGCACCTTCTGGACCTCGCTCGCGATCGGACATGGGCTTTCCCGCTCTACACGGATCAGCAGCTCGAGCAGCTCAAAGCATCCATCGTCGATGCTTTCTAAGCAGCAGACTGATACCCTCTGGGATGCGAAGATTCTCCACTCTACTGATTCTGGGTCTGGTCTGCACACTCTTGCTGGGGTGTTCTCAGTCGTCGAATCCTTCAGCGACAGAGCAATCCGACGAGAGCGGCGAGACCGAAATCCAGCTCCGACTCGCGGTCCTCTCTCCTGGGATGGCGGTCATGCTCCGGGATCTCGGATATGAGGACCAGATCGTCGCGAAGCACGACTACGACATCGTGCTCTCCGATCAAGTCCCGGCCGCGGGCTCCGCACTCGGGTTTGATCTGGAGATGCTCATTGATGTTGATCCCACGCACCTCTTCTTTCAGAAGACCTATACCCCGCTCCCGCCCACACTGCTCGAACTCGCAAGCGATCGTGGATGGGTCATTTTCGAGCGCCCGCTCAACAACCTGGATGACATCGCGATGACGATGGATGATCTGTACTACCTCTTTGATGGTCCACCAGAGCGCGAGACCCAGAAAATGAACTTGAATGTGAACATGGACGATGTGCTGATGCGTGAAACGCCGAGCATGAAGCTCGCAATGTCGTGGGACGATCTCGGTCCGGTCGCGGACGCCGCGGGTCGCGTGCTCGTTCTGGGTTCGGTCGATCCGATCGGCGCGATGGGACCCGGCTCGTACCACTACGAACTGGTCGAGCGACTGGGCGCCCAGAACGCGATCGAAGACGGCGGGATGTGGATCGAGATGGACGCAGAGGATCTGATCCAGCTCAATCCAGACTCCATCCTGTACATCGCTCCGCGCCAGAACTCCGAGACATCTTCGCGATTCGGGGATCCCCTGCCTTGGTCGATCGAGCGGATTCAGCAAGCACTCGGACCGATCTCGTCACTCCCGATCAGCGCGAATGAGCACCAGAAGCTCGCGATCATCGATCATCCACTCGGATTGCTCCCCAGCGGGGCGCTCGGAGAAGTCGCGGATCAGATCCGCGACGCGTTTGTGGATTGGGAGAAGTGATCAGACGCAGATCACGCGGGGACATGGACCGAGTGGCCCTGCTCGAATGCTTCGCGATCAAGCGTTTTCGCATTCGCTGAGAGCAGATCCTCGGCACTCTTGAACTCGTCGTGATCGATGTTGATCGTCATGAGATACGCGGCGCGTGTCCCGTTGAAGAGCTCGTCACGCTGCGCATCACTCAGATCCAGCGCGTCGATGCCTTCTTTGAAGGTATTCCATTTGCCGCGCTGCGATTCCCCGAACGGGTCGTGGGATCGCATGCCATCGCTCGGATGATCGATCCCGAACACCTGACGCAGCTTTCGAGCAACAAAGCGGTTCCCGTTGCACGCGCCCAAACGGACATAGTGCAGGCCGAAGATGTGCAGGGGTGAATCCGCGTGCTCGTTGATGTGCTCGATAAACCGCGCCACGCCGGGCTTGAGATTCTCGGCTTCAGTGGTTCCGAAATACGCGAGGTCCTCGCTCAGGTACCGCTCGAAGTACTGCTCATCCGTCACCAGTTCCGCAAGTGCAGGCATCTGCTCGACCGCTTGTGCGAGTGCCTTGTCCAGAGCGCGGTTGATATGGATCGACTGCGCTAAGTAGTCCGCAAATCCGTCGCGGGTGATGGTCCCCTTGATCATCGATTCGGGAGTGCCGCCACGCTCGGCGATCTGATGGAGATCCCAGTTGTCGGACTTAAGTCGGTTGGTGATCGGTGATGCTGACATGATGGGTCCCTCATTAAACGATGGGAATGTAACTGAGAACGAGTCTCAATAATAGCCCGGTTGAAGAAACTGAACACCTTTGAACCCTGACCCATCCAAAAAAAGGTGCCCCCCGATCGATCCGGGGTGGGGGGTGGACCATATCGGGGGGACTTTGGGGGGCAGGGTTGTCTGAGCACTGAAGAAGAGGCTCAAGGCTCTCGAAGATGCTCCGAAGTGGTGGAGCTATTGAAAGTATACACCGCATTCAACGGATGGTGAAGCAATCAAGTCTTGAATTCACTCATCCAGCAGAGAACGCCGTCAGGAACGCGGAGATATCGAAGAAATCCCAGTCACCGTCGGTATTGAAATCTCCGATGGGGTCCTCGTTCGCGAAGAGCGTGAGGAACGCGGAGATGTCAAAGAAGTCGAGTTCGCCGTCGCCGTTGATATCCGCCGGGGATCCAGGGCAGCCGATCGACTCGATCGAGAGGTCATCAATCCCCGCTTCGACGATCGATCCGTCATTAAAGTCAGACGCGATAAAGCGGACACGGATCTGGTCCAGCGGCGTGCCATCACTAGGGAGGGCAAACCGTTTCTCGACCCAAGCGTTTGCATTCTCTGTCACGATTTCGAGCGTGTCCCAAGAAGCGCCGTTGGTGTACGAGATCTCGACAAGCATCGAATCCGCATTGGGACTCGCGCCCGCGTCGTTGGAGTACCAGCGCCAGTAGACCAGCTCGGCCCCTTCCCCGGCAGTGGTCGCGTCCATCATCGGAGAAGTCAGCGTGGTCGCGCCGCCGTCGATATCATTGGCGCCGAGCGATCCGCCCGAATCGCCATCGGTGATCCAGCAGATGGACCCGCTGTCTGTGTGATCATTCTCGGGCTGAGCCGCGGTTGCTTCCGGATCGGCGCGTTCCCAGATTCCGGTCGTCGCGGCGTCTGACGGCTGACCAACAGTCCACCCGTTCCCGCTGCTCTCCATGTCGTCTTCGAACGCGACGATCATGATCTGTGAGAGCGCCTCGAGCGGATCGGACGCACCTCCTTCTGGGAAGGTAAACGAGGCGCCGCTGAGTGAATCCGCGGTGAAGTAGTACTCCGCGATCTGCCCGCAGGGTGTGCTCGGAAGGTGAGCCGTGTAGGTCGATTCACCGCTTGGGATCATCATCACTTGCTCGAATGGGCCGCTGGATCCGATCCGTGTGTGAAGCACGGCACTGCTCGGATCGACATCGCTGACACCCGGATTCACGGTCAAGAACACCGGTGTCGGGGTATCGGCATCAAATGTCGCGATTGAGGTGTGCGAGAGCGACATCGCTTGTGTCGTGCGAGCCGCGAACAGTTTCGCGGCTTGCCAGTTCTCCTCCGCTGTCGGAAGGATGATGCTTGGGGGTGGATTGAACCCGTCAAATGCTCCTGAGTCCGGACGCAGCTCAAGCGTGAAACTGGTCACGCCTCGATCCTCGTAGAACCAGTCCGAACAGGTGCCCGCGGCTGGGTAGAGCTGCCAAGACTGGATCGGGTCGTAGAACTCACCCGACACAGACTCGATGAGCGTGGACATGTCCCCTGAAAGATTGACGAAGTTCGTCCGATCGGGTTCGGGAGTCACCAGACCATCGGCGTATCCGAGCGGCCAGAGAATGAGCTGGGAGAAACAGTGGAAGTCGATGTGTGAGACGAGGTCATCGCCGTAGCTGATGGCGAGGTTGCTCAGCGCCGTGGTCTCGGGTTCAGAGAACGGCGATCCGCCGTGGTAGATGTCTGATGAGAAACTCGACGAGGTCCCGGCACCCGCGAATTCGGTCGAGTCCCAGTTCCGGTTCAGGTCCACGCCTTCATCGGATCCCGGATTGTCCCGGCGGTTCTTGCGCCAGTAGCGTTCATCGGACCACGAGTAGAGATAGCCGTCGGGATTCAACACCGGGATGATCACAAAGCGGATCGAGCTCAGGAGCGCCTGGACTTCGGGATCCGATCCCGAATCGTCGAGCAGCTTGGACGCGATGTATGTGACTGTCATCGGCGAAACCCACTCGCGTGCGTGCTGAGCGCCGTTCCAGATAATCACAGGACGATCCTCGGCAAGATTCCCCGGCTCGTCGGGCGCGGTGATCGTGAACGAGAAGATGTCGCGGGATTGGATCGTGTCCCCGATGTCAGCTTTGGTGACTAGATCCGGGTACGCCGCGACTTGGGTGTCCATGTACGCGTAGATGTCGGAGAGTTGTTTATACCCACTGAACCAGCTTTCATCGTGCGCGGATCCGCCGCGTTGGAAGTCGAGGGCCGGGCGATGAGCGCCGATATTGTTCTCGATCTCGAAGCGCTCTTGCTCGACGAGCGCCGACCAGTTCTGCTGCGTGTGCGCGTGGAGATCCGCGATCTGGATGATCGGGTTGACACCCAGTTTGGTGAGCGCGTCGAGATTGGCTGATTTGATCTGGAGGATGTTGTGTCCAAGTCCAGGGCGTTCGGTCCATGCGGATTCGGAGAGATCGAGCGCCTCGCGGAGCTGGAGGTGGGTGTCGATTGTGACCGCGACGACCATCTGGTCCTGATAGACCGCTGGGGGCTGGTAGGTGAGCAGATCGAGCCGCTCGATCGGTTTGGGCTTGATGCCTTGCTGAGCCATCGACAAGGAAGCAGCGAGACCAAGCACAGCGAGCATTGAACGGGAGTGGGGTATGGACATCTCTTCTCCAGAGGGGTTCAGCACTGACGATCCAGTGCATCGGTGTGTTTCATGCGTATCGACGGGCGGCCTGCAACGGTTTGATGTTGATGGAAACCAAGACGATGCGCACTGGATGAGTGAGCAGATGAGCGGACACAAGGTCCGAGAACTCTTCAGAATGGATCGACGACGACGCGGATCATCACGCGCAGCATGGATGATCGAGTATTCACCTTACCGCAATCTCGCCGAGAATAGACGAGAATCGGTGCAATTCTGTACGCATCCGCTGCCTGCAGGTTGCTGAATCATTCTCTGAGAGCTCGTATCCGCTGATTCTTGGTTGCGTTCTGGACCCAAACTTGTCACAATCGGTGGGTCCGGGACCCTTGGTATCGTTCTCGTCTGTACAAGCGGTCTTTTTGGAGGGCGTCGGAGTCGGCATGGGTATCCAAGAGATGAATCAAGCGGAGGGTGGTCCTGAGCATCGCGCCTCGACGCAGGGCGTGCTGACCGACCTGCGGGCCTTGGAGTACATGCTCGAGCAGCAGATGTTCGAGACCGGCATCACACGCATCGGCGCCGAGCAAGAGCTCGCGTTTGTCGATGAAGCGATGCGTCCTGCGCCGCTCGGCCCGGAGGTGCTCGAGATCCTCAACGAAGAACGAGCAACCACCGAGATCGGACGCTTCAATCTCGAGTTCAACTGCACCCCCAAGACCTTCACACGAAGCGTGCTCTCGGACTTGCATCAGGAACTCGACGAACTGATGACCAAGGCGCAGGTCGCGTCCGAGCAGATGGGCGCGATCCCCATCCTCATCGGGATCGTCCCGACGCTCCAGCAAGAGCACCTCTCGCGTGAGTACATCACCCCCAAACCCAGGTACTACGCGCTCGACGAGCGGATCACCCAAGCGCGAGGCGGGCGCTACGACATCCGGATCAAAGGCATCGACGAGATCAACTTCTCGCACGATTCGGTGATGCTCGAAGCGCTCAATACATCGCTCCAGCTCCACTATCAGGTCGATCCTGAGGACTTCGCAATCTCATTCAATGTCGCACAAGCGATCACCGCTCCGGTCCTCGCGGCTGCTGCGAACTCCGCGGTCCTGTTCGGGAAAAGACTTTGGCACGAAACCCGCATCGCGATCTTCGAGCAAACAGTCGATACCTCAGGACAAGACATCCCGATGCAGCGCGATGTCATCAAACGCGTCCGATTCGGGGAGCGATGGGTCGAGTCGTCGGTCTTGGAGTTGTTCAGAGCGGACATCGCCCGCTTCCGGAACATGTTCCGTGCCGATGCGGTTGAAGATTCGCTCGCGCTGGTTCAGAGCGGGGAGATCCCCAAGCTCCACGCGCTGCAGACCTACAACTCCACGCTGTATCGCTGGAATCGTCCTTGCTACGGCATCACCAACGGCAAACCCCATCTCCGCATCGAGAACCGCGTGCTCCCGGCGGGACCGACCATCATCGACGAGATCGCGAACTCCGCGTTCTGGTTCGGACTCATGAAACGGATGCCCAAGGCGTATCCGGATCTGACGGACCGTCTCCTTTTCGCGGATGCGAAAGCCAACTTCGTCTCCGCAGCACGAGCGGGACTCGATTTCAAAATGCGCTGGCTCGACGGACAAGTCATCCCGGTCCGCGACCTGATCCTCGGCGAGCTCGTCCCGATGGCGATCCAGGGACTGAGCGATGCGCAGATCAACAGCGTGGACATCGACCGCTACATGAACATCATCAGCGAGCGCACCGAAACAGGACGAAACGGGGCGCGTTGGATGGTCTCTTCGGTTGAGCACATCCACGACCACGGCACACGCTCCGAGCGCCTCTCGACGCTCACCGCCGGGACCATCACGAGACAGCAAGAAGGGAAGCCGGTCCACGAGTGGAGTGTCGCGGAGATCCGCGAGAGCGGAGAGTGGAGACACCACTACGCAACGGTTGGTCAGTACATGCAGACCGAACTGTTCACAGTCCGCGAAGATGAACTGATCGATCTCGCGGCTTCCATCATGGACTGGGAGAAGATCCGTCATATCCCAGTAGAAGACGCCGAGCACAGACTCGTCGGGCTGGTGAGCTACCGCGCGCTGCTGCGATTGGTCGCGGATCCGGTCAAACGCAAGAGCGACTCGATCGCCGTCGAGGACATCATGGAGAAGAATCCGCTGTGCGTGCTTGCGTCAACGCCGACGATGGAAGCGATCAAGCTGATGAAGGAGAACAAAGCGTCCTGTCTTCCTGTTGTACAGGCCGACGGGAAGCTGGTGGGGATAGTGACCGAGCACGATTACATGCGGATCGCGGGCAAACTGCTCGAAGATCAGCTCCAAGGCGGCAATAATTCGATGTGAGTCGTGCTGATTGTTCAGATCGCACCTGAAGTAGCCTCTGAGACCGCTCTGGAGAGTGTGTGTGCCGTTGACTGAGAGTCCATCCCAACCCAACACCCGGAGCGTGCAGAGTGATCCACCAAGACTCCAGATCAAGCAACGAGAGCTCGGTCGGTTCAGGGACACGCAGTCGGGTCCGACACTCGTCGTGATCGGTGGGGTCCACGGGAATGAGCCCGCCGGGCTCATCGCGGGGCAACGCGTGCTCGATCATCTCCAATCAGTGGATGCGCATGCGTTCCAAGGCCAGTTCGTGCTGCTCGCCGGGAATATGTCGGCCCTCAACGACCATGATCCTGATTCACGCTACATCGATCACGATCTGAATCGGCTGTGTCTCGACGCCCACTTCGCGGAGCCCTCCACGACCAGCGCCGAGCACCAAGAGATGCACGAACTCTTCAGCGTGCTGGAGTCCATCCAGCACGCAGCGAGCAACGCGGACCAAGAAATGATCGTGCTGGATCTGCACACGACGAGTTCCAATTCACGACCGGTTGTGGTGTTCGAGGATTCACTCGCGGCTCGATCACACGCGATGCGGATGCCTTGTCCGAAGTATCTGGGGATCGAAGAAGAAATCGATGGCTTGGTGATCGACGCAGTCACCAATCGTCTCGGGTGCGTGTCCTATCTGGTTGAAGGCGGACAGCACGAGGACCCGCGATCGATCGATGTCCACGAAGCCGCGATCTGGATCGCGCTGGATTCAGCGGGGATCTATCCGATTGCCCAAAGCCCCGGCGATCCCGGCGCCGTGATCCGCAAAGCTGCGATGGATCGGGAGGGAGTGGTGTACGATGTGCGCCATCGCGAACCGATCTTGGATGAGAGCTTCACGATCTGCAACGATATCTTCAACGGCACGCACGCGATCGCAGAGAAAACCGTGCTCGCGATCCAGAGTGGTCAGCCCGTTCATTCACCCATAACAGGACTGATTTTTCTCCCCAATATGCAGACACACAAACGAATCGGCGATGACGGATTTTTCATCGTCCGGCGCATCAGTCCGGGATGGGTCAACCTTTCTGCGAGACTCAGGAGGAAGCACTGGGTCCACCGGATGATCTTGCTGATGCCTGGCGTGTATCAGGGTGAGAGCTCGACACTGCTGGTCGATGCGGATCTCGCGTGCGTGCTTCGTCGGCAGGTCTTTCACCTGCTCGGATACCGATTGGTTCGGCACGATGGACGCGAGGGTGGGACCGGTGTGGTGCGTTTCTTCAAGGGCATCGGCGCGTTCTGCAAAGCAATCGTTCGAGGACCGATCCGGGGTCAATACGGCGACGGTCCGGACCCATCGGATCCCCGATTCTGGATCGTTGCTCGCCGTCGGCTCGATCAACCGATCTGATGTAGAATCGAGTATGACCAGTTCACTCATCCGCGGCGTACTCCTCAGTCTTTCTTTGATCCTGTGTTCTGGATGCTCATCGACACAACGCGTCCGATCAGCAGACTCGTTCCACGCGCACTTCATGCGTGGAGCGATCGCGGCGGATCATGCGATCGCCTCCGATGCCGGGGCGCAGATGCTCGCGATGGGCGGGAACGCGGTTGACGCCGCGGTCGCGTCTTCCTTTGCGCTGTCGGTCGTTCGTCCATATTCGTGCGGGATCGGTGGCGGGGGGTTCATGGTTATCCATCTCCCCAATGATCCAACCCACGGCTATGTCCAGACCGCGATCAACTACCGTGAGACTTCGCCGTACGAAGCGGACTGGTTTGCAAGCGGCGTGTCGATGCGAGAAGGTGGTTCGAGTGTTGCTGTTCCTGGAACAGTCGCGGGATTGCTGTATGCCCTCGAGCGGTACGGGACACTCGATCGATCGATTGTCCTGCAACCCGCGATCGATGCGGCGATTCATGGGTTTGAGGTTGACGAGCATTATCGATCAGCCGCAGAGTATTTGATTGCAGAGCATGATGGTGGAGCTGATGAGCTGCCGTCTGGGATGGAGTTGATCTGGGAGAAGTTCCTCAGGAAGGGCCAGGTCCAAGTCGGAGATCGGATCACCAACCCAGAGCACGCCCGCGCCCTTGAACTGATCTCGCGCGATGGTCTCAAAGCATGGACGCACGGCGAGATCGGGCATGCCGTGGTCCAAGCAATCACCCAAGCCGGTGGCGGGATGACCCTGTCGGATCTCGCTGGATATCAAGTTTCTGAAACTCAGCCGATCGTGGGGGAGGTTGATGGGAGGCGCCTGGTTGGGATGCCTCCGCCATCGAGTGGGGGGGTCACGATGTTCCAGGCGCTCGGGATCATGGAGCACGCGGGCTACGATTTTTCCAATCGAACACTCAATGCATCGCGCTCGCACCTGATGGTCGAATCGCTCAAACACGCGTTCGCGGATCGTTCGCGATACCTTGCGGATCCAGCGTTCGTCCAGCTCCCGATCGATCAGATGCTCGATCAGTCCAACATCTCGCGTATGGCAGATTCGATTAATCCAACTACGCATCAATCGGATCACTACGGCACCGCTCTCGCGCTCCCGGATGACGACGGGACCAGTCATGTGAGCGTGATCGACCAGTGGGGGGGTGGGGTCGCGATGACCGAGACCATCAACTTTGAGTTCGGTTCGAAGGTCGGTGTCCCCGAGTTTGGGTTCGCGCTCAACAATGAGATGGACGATTTCACCAGCCCGAATGCCCAGCCTAATGGGTACGGCTTGGTCCAATCGGATCGGAACCTGCCGCAGATCGGGAAGCGTCCGCTCTCGAGCATGTCACCGACCATCGTGCTCGACGAGGATGGTCAGATCCTTGCGATCGCCGGCGCCTCAGGAGGTCCCCGGATCATCACCGGGACGATGCAGACGCTGCTCAATGTGATGGCGGGAATGGACGCAGGACTCGCGGTCGCGGCGCCTCGCGTGCACCACCAGTGGAAACCCAACGCGATCATGTACGAGCGAGGGTACAGCGTTCATGTACGATCAGTCTTGGAAGACCCCGCGCGTTTCAATCACAAAACCGGGTCTCTGGATGCGGTGGTCGGGAATGTGCAGGTCATCGTGCGTGATGATGCGGGCGGGTATCAAGCCGCGAGCGATCCACGCAAGGGCGGGCGTCCGAGCGGCATAGACTAGGGGCTATGTCTTCCGCTCCAGATCCCGGATCCATCCCCTCCAGACCCAAACTCCGAGCCGGGGTCACGATCGGTGCGCACTTCGTTGTGGATGTGTTCTCGTTTGTCGGGATCGCGGTCCTCCCGATGCTCGCGGTGCTGCTCGACATCCGTCCAGAACAGAAGGCGCTGCTGCTCGCGATGGGTGCGGTCTTCTCTGGGATGATCCAGCCGCTCGTCGCGTGGGCGAGCGATAAACTCGATACGCGTGCGCTCGGGACGATCGGATTCGTCGTTGCCGTGCTCTGTATCGGGAATCTCGGGATGGCGCGGAACTTCACTGAACTCGCGATCCTGTACAGTTTGGGTGCGATGGGGGTCGGAGCATTCCATCCGCCCGCGGCCGCGACGGTTGGTCAACTCGGGGGCGCTCGACGATCCGCGTATGTCGCCGTGTTCTTCCTCGCAGGGATGGTTGGTGGGATCGTCGGGAATGTGTTCACCCCGATGTATGTGGGATGGATGACCCCCGGCGCGGTCGAAGCGACGCTGGATACCCCGATGATCCCAGCGGGTGATGCACGACAAGGGTTGCTGGCTGTGCGCTGGTTCATCCCGATCGGTCTGCTCGGCGCGTTCTTGCTCGCACGCGCGATCCATGGCTCGGGTCATCGGCATCACGGCGCGCACGAGCATCAGAACAGCTGGGAGCCACGCGAGCGTCGAGGACGCTGGATCGCGGTCTGGGTGATGTATGCGAGTAATGTCCTGCGATTCACAGTCAATATGGCGCTGGTGTACCTCTTCACAGAATGGGCATCTCGTTCTGTGCTTGAACTGAACCAGGCACAGGAACTCAACGAGCAGCTCGGGATCGAAGCATCGCGAATCAACGGCATGCTCCAAGCATCGATGCAGATCGGGATGGGTGCGGGGGGACTGACGCTCGGATTCATCCTCGCGGCACGATTCGAGAAACTGGTCTTTGTGGTCCTCCCGATGCTGGGCGCACTGAGTATCACGATGATCCCATCGATGTCTTCATTTGATGGAGAACTCGCACGATGGAGCGTCATGGGCGCTGCCGTGCTTTCTGGGATCGGTTTTGGAGCGGTAATCCCTGTGAGCCTGTCGCTCGCGCAGCGGCTGCTCCCGCACCGGACGAGTTTGGTATCAGGACTGATGCTCGGCGGCGCGTGGGCGCTGTCGTTCGTCGGACCGATCGGCGCGGAGATCGTACAGAACGGGCTGAGTCAGAAACCCTCAGTGCCGAGCTTTGCGCTCAAACTGGTCGATGCACTGCCTTCGGGACTCCGTGATGGACTCATGAACGGCTACGGCTTGGACACCACTTTCTACTGCACTGCCGTGGTCCTCGCGATCGCGGGATTAATTGCAATCTTTTTACCCCACCGTTGTATTTTGAGCAGCGCCAACTGATCGCGACTTGCTGGTCAGAATCCTCGATCGGTGTGACACAGCTGTGAACAACCTGTGACACGGGTGTGACAATGCGTCTGCGTGACATACTTGTGACGATACAGGACGCAATCAAACAGTATCTCTAAGCGTGGAGCGGTTGGCAACGACGCCAATCAATCAGGATACACACACGCAAGGAGATCCACATGAACACGAAAGCCGCACTGATCGCACTCTCACTCATCTCAACCACAGGGATCGCGCACGCCGCATGCATATCCGCAGATGAACATCAAGTCATCCGGTGCGGCGTCGCGTACCAGCAACAGCCCAATGTTGAGGTCGTCTTCGTGCTCGATACCACCGGATCCATGAGCGGGTTGATCGCGGGCGCCAAGGACAAGATCTGGTCAATCGCATCGTCCATCGCACAAGCGCAGCCCTCCCCGAATGTGAAGATGGGGC
>JAEPQP010000058.1 GCA_017640485.1 Phycisphaerales bacterium
CATCAGGCGTGTTGCACACGATCACCCCACGCTCTTTGCATGCATCGGTATCGATATTGTCATACCCGACAGCAAAGTTATTCACAATCTGAAGCTGTTCCCCCGCTGCATCGAGGAGCGCACCGTCAATCGGGTCGGTGTACATCGAAACGATCGCATGCGCCCCTGAAACAAAGGGCAAAATCGCTTCTCGTTGCGGCAGTCCATCCCCGAGCGTCTGCACGCAAGCGCTTGGTAGTTCCAGCTTTCCGGGGATGCCTCGCGTAATCCGCACTTGTTTTTGAGGGGTTTCCATGCGACACGATAGCACCGAGCCACGCCTTGTTTTTGGATCAAGTTCGCGCGAATGATTACGCTCTCAAAGCAGGCTCGATGAAAAAAATTCAAAAAACCCTATAAAAACAGGGCGAAAACAGGGGAAATCTGGAGTATGTTGCCGATACTAGTCCGGTAAAAACCAACGAGGTGTGGGTGGAAGCCGCACACGATTCCCAAACTTTGCAGATATGGAGATTGCAAATGGCGAAGAAAACCAAGAAAAAAGCAGCCAAGAAAACCGCGAAAAAAACCGCAGCTCGTAAGCCAGCGGCCAAGAAGAAGGCACCAGCGAAGAAGGCAGCTCCTGCAGCCAAGAAGCCGGCGAAGATCGTCGCTGCGAAGGACAAGCCACGCACCAAGTCCGAGGTCCTCACCACCATCGCAGACCACGTCGGTATCTCCAAGAAGGAAGCCGCTCAGGTCTTTGATGTCATGGGTGAAATGATCGAGAAGGACCTCAAGAAGACCTCCTGCGGCGCATTCAACGTCCCAGGCATGATGAAGGTCACCGTCCAGCGCAAGCCTGCAACCAAGGCACGCAAGGGCATCAACCCATTCACCAAGGAAGAAATGGTCTTCAAAGCCAAGCCAGCACGCAATGTCGTGAAGGTCCGCCCACTCAAGGCACTCAAGGACCGCGTCTAATACAGACGACTCGCTATCAACAAAAAGCCCCCTTGATCATCGAGGGGGCTTTTTCATGCACTGCTCACACAAGAACTTAAGACGATTTCTTGAATACCCGAACCGATCGCCCGTTGTCTTGATCGACGACAACCGAACTGCTCGTGTCCCCTGAAGCAGTCCCGCCGCTTGTCCCTGATCCCAACTCGCTCACCGAACCAAGATCCACACCCAAGTCAGAAATCGATTCATTCAGCGACTCACTATCCCCCACCGCTCCGATGAGCCCATCAACCAACGACCCGACATCACCAAGCGACTCGAGCCCGCTGTTTGGACCATCTGCCACTGGGACTGTCTCCCCTTCAACAAGCACCGTCATCATCTCGTTGCTTCCGGACGGGCTTGCAGCCGGAGCTGCGGATCCACGACGAACCACAGGCAGTTTCCCCGTCAACTGATACACCCGAGATCTCGACGGGTACCGACGCTCTTTCGTATGAATGACCCGTCCATCAGGCATGTGGATCGTGATCTCAACCCACTCAAACGCGATCTCCGAAACTGGCTTGGATTCAGCATTGCCCTGGACACCCTCGCCCGACTGCTCGGTTTCTACGGCATCTGTCGAACGCTCTGCGGATTGCTCCGGAGTCTCATACCCAAAGCACACACCCACAGCAAGACCGACAAACGCGATCGCTCCAAGGAACTGATGATGACTGATCCGTTGCTGATGCATGTGTGCCTCTTCCCTGGGACCAGATCGGCCCTTCTGGAGATTCGTTCAGGGTGAACCCTTCATAACGATCCCCATCGGTGCCACCCATCCACCACTTTCTCCAATCTTCCCGACCAATACAACCTCGCAACTCGTGTCAGTCGAATAATCCATCACTGTCTACTTATCGGCCTCAGATCCAATCACGGACCCAACCACCGCTCTATGGTCAATCACTCGTGAATACCTCAAACCCAGAGCCCATATGAACCTGAACAACCGCGCCCAGCCCAACGCCGTCGCACTCGAGACCACCCTCCTCGTCCATGGCGTACCCACCGATTCGTCGCTATCCCTCAACGACGAACTCTCCGCGATCGTCTCCGACCAGCACGCCTCCCCCACGCTCATCGGAGTCCTGAACGGCACACCCACCATCGGGATGAACCCCGACGAGCTCAGGATCATGCTCGAACATGATCAGGTTATGAAAGCCAACACCGCGAACCTCGGAGTCGCGCTGCACACCAAAGCCCACGCCGCGACCACAGTCAGCACCACGATGGAACTCGCGGCGACTGCAGGAATCAAGGTCTTCGCGACCGGCGGTATCGGCGGGGTCCACAAGGGATACGACAAGCACCTGGACATCTCCTCCGACCTCGCCGCGTTCACCAGATTCCCGGTCGCCGTTGTCACCAGCGGAGTGAAATCAATTCTCGATGTTGTCTCCACGCGTGAAGCGCTTGAATCACTCGGGATCCTTGTGGTCGGATACCAAACCGATTCGTTCCCCGCCTTCTACCTCAGAGAGTCCGAAGCCGGAGTTGATGTCCGGATCGATGATCCCGATGAACTCGCATCACTCGTCGATGCGGAACTCGAGAGAACCGCAAGAGGCATCGTGATCGCTAATCCGATCCCAAGTGAACACGAGCTCGATCTCGAGTCTTGGAATACCTGGCTGAGTGCCGCTTCAGCTCATGCAAACAGCATCGGAGCCACCGGTCGATCCGCGACCCCAGCCATCCTCGGCAAGCTCCACGAGGTCTCGAACGGCGCCACTCTGAGAGCCAATATCGAACTCGTCAAATCCAACGCAAAGCTCGCCGGGATGATCGCAAGCAGACTCACCAAGAAGTGATCCACAATGACCCGCACATCTCCCGTTCAAAAACGCCCTTATCGGTCGTCTTTACACAATATTGATCGCTTCTGAGCGTTTGAGTTCATTGATTTCTCCCCATCCGTGCTACGATATAGCGGAGTTTGTATCCAGCGGATCCGCTCGCTTCTCATGAGCATCCATCACGCAAGGGCAACCTCGGAGAGAGCTCGGCAGGGCGGAACCCTCCCGAACACACCAACATGTGAGAACGATGAATCCGCGCGTGCGGATGTCGTCATCAACCAAAGGAGATTGAGTCATGCGTCATCGCAATGGAATCGCAGCAATCGTGGCAGCTGCAGGCCTCTGTGCCCCTGCCCTCGCACAAGACAGCACCAGCATCAACGCCGGCGACCTGCCAGGTGACGCACTCAGCCCATGGGCCGAGAGCTGCTCCGCGTATGTTGTCGATCTCACCCCGTTCAACACCACCAAAGGCTACCAGTTCGGGATCGCTCCACTCGTCAAGATGACCAAGGTCAATACCACGAACTTCAACAACCTCTTCTCCTCGAGCAGCATCAGCTCAGGAATCGCGACCGGCGTCAACTACTCGATGCCAGCCTACTCACTCTGGGAGAACACCCCAGGCGCAGGTGTCCACCCAACCAACAACTCCGCTCCAGGCATGGTCACCCCATCGGGTCAGTCCACCCGCTTCGCAGTCGCAGTCAACGACTTCGGAACCACCACCGGCGGCACCAGCTTCAACGGCATCGTCGGCGCTCTGGTCAACTTTGATCCAGCAGACGCAAACCGCCTCTATGTTGATCGTCGCATCGTCGCCGTCAACACCTCAGACGAGTTCGCAGGTGACAGCTCACAACTCGGCGGCGTCTCGCTCGACGCAAACGGAAATGTCTTCTACCGCGCCGACAACAACAACTCCACCGGACCAGATCAAGTCTCGGGCAACAACCTCTTCCGCACCCGCATCGCGGATCGTGATTGCGGCGAAGTCAACCTGATCTCCACCGGTGGCACCACCGACGCGACCGACGGCCTCATCACCAGCTACCCAGAAGTGCTCGGCGTTCCAAACCACATCCCCGCTCGCATCGCTGGCGGCAACGGCCTCTCAGTCAACGGCAACGCATTCGCCGGCACCACCGAGATGTTCATCGCAGACACCGGATCCTTCACCCAGACCACCGGTCACCTTGATATGACCGGCGGCATCGGCTCCGATCACCGCGGCTCGTTCGGAACCACCACCCACGACTTCCTCGGCAACGGTGCGGCATACTCGCTCGGCCTCCTCTCCAAGGACGCAGCTGGCGAAACCCGCATCCTCAATGTCACCAGCGTTGACGCTGCTGGCGCGGTCACCGCGACCCGAGGATTTGAAATCCCATTCACCATCACCGACAACGACGATGGCTTCATCATCAACTACACAGTCCAGAGCCAGCCAAACAACTACACCGGATCAACCCTCTTCCGTGGTGGTGTCGGTCACGTCGCCATCGGTCGCGACCAAGCCGGTCGTGGACTCATGGCCGCAATGGTCAACGAGAACGGCTTCTCCGATGACTTCGCAAACCAGATCGTCGTTTGCCGCTACGACGCAAACACCGGGACCGAAGAATGGACCCTTGCCGCGTATGTCGATCAGACCAACGCGTTCAACCCAGATGTCAACACCTCGAAAGTCATCTGCGACGCCGACGGCAACACCATCGGCATGATCACCGACCTCCCAGATGTCACCGGTGGTCTCCCACTGGGACCAGGTATGTCCGCTCCAGCAATCGACTCCGCAGGAAACATCTGGTTCCTCTCCGCAGTCAAGCTCCTCGATCGCGGACCGAACGGTGAAGCAGACTTCGACGGCGCACTCCTCCGTGCGATCTACGACCCAGACACCTTCTCATACAAGCTCGAGATGGTCCTCGAAGTCGGTCAGGTCTTCGCTGGTGCAAACTCAGGCACCAACTACCGTATCGGATTCCTCGGTTCATCGACCGGCGCCGGCGGAGCAACCCCAGGCACCATCTACTCATCCAACATCGCTGAAGGTGCATGGAACAACTCTGACATCTCCAACGTCGATCCTGCTGATCCAATCACCAACGGTGGCCTCATCTTCGGCACCCAGATCACCTACGACACCAACGACGACGGTCTCTACAACGACCCGACCTCCGCGTTCTTCGATCCATCCGAGCCAGCCGACGAGTCCTACTCAGTCGGTCTCTATGTCGGGTACTACCAGGACAGCGTGCCTTGCCCTGCTGACCTCAACGATGACGGCGTGCTCGACTTCTTCGACATCTCCTTCTTCCTCTCCAACATGGTCGACTTCAACGAAGACACCGTGTTCGACTTCTTCGACATCTCAGCATTCCTCGGCGCCTACGGCGCGGGCTGCCCATAACAGATCCTTCATGGACGCTGCTATGGCATCCACATGACCTCCAAACGCCCGCGCTCAACAGCGCGGGCGTTTCTTGAAAAACCAGTTCACTCAGTTACCAGACGCATCAGTCGATCAACATGCACACCCATGTGCCTCGAAGGAGTTTCCAATGAGCATCAAACTCGCCGCGACCACCCTGCTCGCCCTCGCCGCTACACAATCCGCTGCTCAGTGGAACCCCAACGCAGGTCAATGGCTCAAGTCCCACGACACCGACCTCCGCGTGATGACCTGGAATGTCCAGGACGGCATCTGCAGAACCCAAGCCAAAACCGACTCCTTCAGCAACTGGAACGGGATCGTCCGCATCATCGCATCGATGCAGCCCGACATCCTCATCCTCCAAGAGTGCGGCGACAACTCCGGGAACGGCACCGGATCCGGGGTCGACTCGATCTCTCAACTCGAAACCGTCGCCGACCTCCTCGTCCACGGCGGGACCGACCCCTTCCTCGGCGGTGCGGTCACTTCCTATGTTCAACTCTTTGCCCAAGCCGGGTACGACCTCCCGTTTGTGTATGCGAGCGAAGCCAACGACGGATTCAACCGGAACCTAATCCTCTCGCGCTACCCATTCGCCGATCTCAATGGTGGAGGAGCCACCTACTCCACCTTTGTTCTCCAGCCCGATGAATACCAGACCGGTGGCACCGGCGGTATCCGTGGCTTCCAGTTCGCAGAGATCGACCTCCCCGATGAGATCTACGCAGGAGATGTGGTCATCGGGAACGGTCACCTCAAAGCAGGTGGCAGCTCCAGCGACTTCGACGAACGCGAACGCGCCAGCGAAAACATCGCCTACCTCATCGACTACTACTACAACGGAGCCGGGACCGGTGTCAGCGACCCGAACACAAAGGTCTCGGTGCCCACGACCGGCACAGTCCTCGATGACAACACCCCAGTCATCGTCGGAGGCGACATCAACCAACAACCCGGAAACGGTCCAGCAGAGTTCATCGCCCGTGCAGAGTTCTTCGGATCCACCGACGGCACCGATCGCGACCGCTCAGACTCCTCGCTCGACAACGCTGTCCAACCCATCTCAGGAGACACCTCCACGCAGGGAAGCAGCTCCAAACTCGACTACCTGATCTACCAGGACTCCATCGCGACCGCACGCCGAAGCTTCATCTTCCGCTCGACCGGCGCCGGGATGAACAATGTCAATCTGCTCCCGCTCCCAGCGCGAGGATTCCCAGTCAATCCCTTCACCATATCAGGATTCAGCTCGGATCACCGCCCGGTCATCATGGATTTCATCCTCCCCGAAGCCGCGAACGATCCATGCCCATCACCGCCGGACTACAACGAGGATGATGTCCTGGACTTCTTCGACATCTCCGCGTTCCTGACCGCGTTCAGCAACCAGGACGACAGCGCCGACATCAACGAGGATTCCCAGTGGGACTTCTTCGATGTCAGCGGATTCCTGACACTGTTCTCAGCAGGCTGCCCATAAAGCAGAATCAATCCCCGGCCTGATCACGCAGCGCCCGCACCTCAGCCACGGCATCATCCAGATTCCGCTTGAGTTGTCGCACGCGCAGGAGTGAGCGGACCCGCGTCAGCAGCTCGAGCTTATTGACCGGCTTGGTCAGGAAGTCATCCGCACCGACATCGATCGCCCGTTCAACATCCCCCACCTCGCTCAGAGCCGTGACCATGATGATTGGGATGTCCTTCGTCTCCTGCGAGTCTTTGAGCTCCTTACACACCTGATACCCGCTCATCCGAGGCATCATGATGTCCAGCAGCACAATGTCCGGCGGATCCTTCTTCACCGACTCAATCGCTTGAAGCCCATCACTCACCACCCGCACAGGACCACCCAGATCGTCCAGATACGCCTGGAGCAACTCCAGATTCTGCTCGTTGTCATCGACAATCAACACCCCCTGATGAGCCACGACCGCGTCATCCCCCTGTCCATCGAAGGTCTCTGTAGCTGTGGGTGGTGTGCTCATGCGTCTGATTCCTTTCTACTCCTGAATCATAGTGCCCTCAGACCACTAGACTACCTGAGGAGTCCCAACAGCTCTCGATAGTCAACCCATTAGCGAGCACAGGAACTGGAGAACTCCCTCCGAACCGCCCGAAAAGAGGGTAGGAGACCAGACCCATGATCACGGATTCAACCAAACCCCACCGGACCGCGCACTTCCTGTCTTGCATCGTGGCGCTGCTCTTGTCGCTCACCCCATCGCTCGCGAGCGCCGCCCCGCTCGACCTCGCGCTCGACAGCCTCATCGGGAACGCTCCGCTCGGTAACGGGAAAGCCGCGATCCACATCATCGACCTCGACTCCGGACGCGAACTCGGAGAGTACCGAAGCAACGAACTCATGATCCCCGCTTCAAACATGAAACTCCTCAGCTCCGGAGCCGCGCTGCTCGTGCTGGGAGATGACTTCGACTACCGAACCACCTTCGACATCCTCGAAACCGATACAGGACACTCCCTGATCATCCGAGGATCTGGTGATCCCGCACTCGGAGATCCCGCGATCTTCGAAGACGAAGAACAATCACTCACCCACGAACAACTCTTCGACACCCTCGCCCAGACCCTCAAAGACCGCGGTGTCGAATCCCTCAACGAGATCATCGTCGACGACCGCATCTTCGATCGGACCTGGACCCACCCGGACTGGCCGATCGATCAACTCAACCGCTGGTACTGCGCCGAGATCGGAGGACTCAACTTACAATCCAATGTCATCAAGATGTACCCAATCCCAGGATCACTCGGAGGCACACCCCTCCTCGAGATGCAACCCAACCTCCCCTGGATCGATGTGCAGGTCAAAGCCAAAACAGTCACCAAAGGACGCGACAGCGCCTGGGTCGCCCGACCAACCCCCGCAAACAGGTTCACGCTCTACGGCAATGTCCGAGGCAAAACAGAAATCCCCGTCAGCGTTCACGAACCCTCATCCTTCGCCGGAGGCGTCTTTGCATTCGCACTCAGCGAACGCGGAATCAAGATCAACACCAACGGATACATCGACGACGCGGTCCGTCTCGCGGATCGTTCGGAAGACTGGTCCTCAACACCCATCGTCGCGATCAGCACCCCGATCTCCGATGTCCTCAACAGAACCAACACCGATTCGTACAACCTCTATGCCGAGTCGCTCATCAAACGCATCGGTCACGAGATCACCGGTGACCCTGGTTCCTGGGAGAACGGCGCCTCCGTCGTCCGACTCCTCCTGAGCGAGCATGTCAGCGCCTCCGCGGCCCAGGACACCATCGTCGCCGATGGATCAGGGATGAGCCGTGAGAACAAAGTCTCCACACGCACACTCACCAGTTGGATGAAAGTCCTCGCGGCTCAAGATTCGTGGGATACCTTCCTCGAATCCCTCGCCGTCCCAGGCGAAGGCACACTCAAGCGTCGATTCACCAACGCAAAGCTCAACTCAAACCTCTACGCAAAGAGCGGATACCTCAACGGCGTCTACGCACTCTCCGGAGTGCTCGAACACCCGAGCGGACGACGCGCCGCGTTCTCCATCATCCTCAACAACATCAAACCCGGATCGGGATCCCGCGGCGCCAAGCCGTTCATCCAAGATGTTGTCGTCGAGATCGACCAATGGCTGGAAGAACAATCGGGAGGATTCGGAGGCTGAGCATCCACTCAACCTGAACGACTCACCGTCCCACCCTGGATCTCATCAACCCGATCCAGAACAGCATCATCCATCACCATAATCGGAGGCCAAGCACGCACTGGATGGTTATTCCGCGCATCGCCGCTGGTTTTAGGAGTCGCATCAAACCCAACACGATCTGTTCCCTCGGAATACCCATGCACAAACTCTCTAGGGCCTGATTGTTCCCAATATGCATCACGCGCAAAGTCGCAGTTCGCGACCCAGTGGAACAGCACCTCATGGTGGTCATGGATATTCACATCCCGGCCAACTACGACGATAAACCGATGCGCCGTCGGCTCGTTCCAGAACTCATCGAGCACACGCGACCCAAGCCCTGCACAATTCGCCTCGTCATACCCGCGATCGACACGAATGAACAACCACCCCGGCGCAGCATCCGAAGTCGCCGCGTCAAGCACGCCGCTGCATGACTGTGCCCACAAGATTGCTAGTTTGCACGCTTCCTCACTCGGAACCGGAACGGGTTCACCAATTGGCTGACCGTCAAGATCCTCCGACGCCACCTTCCGCGTTGCATCAAATCCAAGCTTCATGCTTGTCCCGAACCGTGCCGCGGCATGGTCCAGAATATCCACCGCGCCGAACACCTTCTCGATATCCCGCGAAGGCTTGCAGTTCGTCCACACCGCGCTCATCACGCTCGTCAGATCGTGCACATCAACATCGTCCTCAACCACAAACAGCGTCTTCGTCCACGCCATCTGCCCCGCGCCCCAGATCGCGTGCATCACCTTGCGTGCATGCAACGGGTAGTGCTTCGTGATCTGGATATTCGCCGCATTATGGAAGCACCCATACAGGGGAAGGTCATAGTCATTCACATCGGGAAGAATTGTCTTAAGCAAAGGCAGCATGATCCGCTCCGTTGCCTTCCCCAAGAAGTAGTCCTCCTGCGGCGGGAGCCCCACCACCGTCGTCGGATACACCGCGTCCTTCTTGTGCGTGAACGCCGTCACCCGTGTGATCGGGTACCGATCGGGCATCGAATAAAAACCGGTGTGATCCCCGAATGGACCTTCAAACACCGCACCATCACCCAGCGCCCCCGCATCTTCCTCACGAGGATCCCAACCCGGATACCCCGCATCGGTATCCACAAACCCCTCGATCACCATCTCCGCATCCGCAGGAACCCACAAAGGCACAGTCTTCGCGCGGCACAACTTCACACCCTCCCCCTGCAAGAACCCCGCCATCAACAGCTCACTGATCCCTGGTGGGAGCGGACAGGTCGCCGCATACGGCATCACACTCGGCCCCCCAAGCACAATCGCGACCGGCATCGGCTCGCCAAGTTTCTTCCACGAACGCCAATGACTCGCCCCGTCATGATGCATGTGCCAGTGCATCGCGAGCCGATTCTTCCCAAGCAACTGCACGCGATACATCCCGATGTTGTGCGACTTGGGTTTGGGGTCATCCCGATCATCCGCATGGATTGTGTGGATCCCCGCGAGCGTGATAAACCGTCCCCGATACGCCGCATCCCACGCCGCGTCATCAAGCCCCGGATGCCCCATCCCCTCGATCCCATCATTCAAACCAGCCGGATACCCAAACTTCGCAAAGTCCCCATCATCGGGCCAGCACCGCAGAATCGGGATCGTGGTCAGATCAACATCATCCCTTGTCTTGACCACTTCCTGACACGCGCCGTCCCGCTTCGATCGCTTCGGACCGATCTTCAGCAAGGGCATGAACTGCTTCGCCTTCGCAAACGCTTCACCCAACGATCTTGGTGGCTCTGGTTTCGTGAGCTCACCGATCACCCCCGCCGTCGCTTCCAGCGCCCGATCCCCCAGCGCCATCTCCACACGCTTGTAAGAACCAAACGCATTGATCAATACAGGAAACTCCGCCCCGATCGGGTTCTCGATGAGCAGCGCCTTGCCACCCGCGGTCCCGAACTCAGGATCGGTCCGCAGAGAGTCTTCCGACCCCGGAGCGGCATCCATCCGCCTAGACTGCCGTTGTGCAAGCTCTGTGATCTCAAGGACAGGACTGACCGGATCACTGATCCGAACAATGTCACCAGCAGAATCGAGAGCACGAAGGAAAGAAGAGAGGTCACGATGCATACCCAAAGGGTATCACCGCTGGACGAATAAAGAGCGACGAAGCATGGCCAACACCCCCCCAACCCCACCAGTCCACGAAGCCGCCCACCGACGCGATTGGCCCGCGTACTTCGACCGCATGCAAGGCAAGCCCCCACGCGACACCGTACTCAAAGCGATCGCCCTCTTTCAAGACAGCCTCAGGGAGATCGATCCCGACCATCCCCTCCACGCCGTAGACCTCGGCTGCGGCGACGGCCGCGACTCCGTCCCTCTGCTCCAAGCCGGATTCACCGTCTGGGCGCAAGACGGTAGCGACGACGGCATCAACCGCACTAAAGCCCGACCAGAGATCCAAGCCGCTCTCGCCGAAAACCGGATCTCGATCAACCACGCGAACTTCGAAGGGCTCCAGATCCCCAAAGCCGACCTCGTCAACGCGAGCTTCTCGCTCCCTTTCTGCCCCCCAGACCACTTTCAAGCCCTCTGGTCCCAAATAGACGCCGCCATCCCCCCCGGCGGACGCTTCAGCGGCCAGATCTTCGGAGATCGCGACGACTGGGCCATCATCGAAGACCGCTCACACTACACCCGCGCTGAAACCCTCAAGCTGTTTGACCAATACATATTGGAACACTTCGTCGAGGAAGACCGACCATCACGACAGTCCGAAGACATGCATAAGCATTGGCACATGTTCCACATCGTTGCCCGAAAGAGAGTCACCACATCATGAGTGCCGTCATCGACATCACAGGCGTTGAAAAGACCTACAAACGACGCATCAAAGCCCTCCGAGGCGTCGACCTCCAAGTCGGGGAGGGCGAGATCTTCGGACTCCTCGGCCCAAACGGCGCCGGAAAATCCACCCTCGTCAAAATCATGATGACCGTCATCTCCCCATCTAAATGCTCCGGGACCGTTCTGGGACAAAGGATCGGCGACAAAGAAGCCCTCGCTCAAATTGGCTACCTCCCCGAGCATCACCGCTTCCCACCGTATCTGACCGGTCGTCAGGTCCTCGAACACTTCGGCGCGATGTCGGGAATCAAACGCAAAGAACGCAAAGCCAAAGCTTCCGAACTCCTCGAACTCGTCGGGATGGGCAACTGGCACAAAGACAAGCTCGGTTCCTACTCCAAAGGCATGCGCCAACGCGTCGGTCTCGCGCAAGCACTCATGAACGACCCCAAACTCGTCGTCCTTGACGAACCCACCGACGGCGTAGACCCCTCCGGACGACGCGACATCCGCAACATCCTCACACACCTCAAAGATGAGGGACGCACCATCTTCCTCAACTCCCACCTCCTCTCGGAACTCGAAATGGTCTGCGACCGCGTCGCGATCATGGTCCACGGCCTTGTCCGAACCCAAGGCACCATCGACGAACTCACCGCAGACCAATCCGGATTCGTCATCACCGCTGCGAGCCCCATCCCAGACTCGGTCAGAACCGAACTCAACGCACCATCCCTCCCCGAGCTCGTAGAGGGCACCTCAGAAAACACACTCTCCTACAAAGCTGAAAACGCGGAAGCCGTCCAACCAATCATCGACACCCTCCGCAAGCACGGCGTCGTCATCCAATCCGCAGGTTTCAAACGCCCATCACTCGAAGACCTCTTCATGCAAGTTGTCGACACCAACAACGGCTCCGCCCCCGGCGCAATCTCCGGCGCCAAGGGCAGCACCAAACCATCGAAGGGAGCCCACTCATGATCCTCACCCAAACCAAAGCACTCTTCGTCGACGCCTACCGCCAACTCAACGCCAAAAAACTGTTCTGGCTCACCCTCGGCCTCAACCTGCTTGTAGTTGTCCTTTTCGCCGCACTGGGTATCAACGATAAGGGGGTAACCATTCTCCATTGGCAGTTTGACACAGCTCCCTTTGACACAGGGAATGTATCAAGAGAACTGTTTTATAAACTCCAGTTCACAGAATGGGGAATCCCAATCTGGCTCAGCTGGGCAACCATCATCCTTGCCCTGATCTCCACCGCTGGGATTATCCCCGACCTTGTTTCGGGTGGCACCATCGAACCCGTCCTCTCCAAACCCATCGGACGCACCAGACTCTTCCTCACGAAGTTCTTCACCGGACTCCTTTTCGTCACTCTGCAGGTCACGATCTTCAGCATCGGATGCATGCTCGTGATAGGAATCCGTGCAGGTGCATGGGAACCCAAACTCCTCCTCGCGATCCCCATTGTCCTCGCAGTCTTCAGTTACCTCTTTGCCTTCTGCGCTTTCGTCGGACTCATCACCCGATCAACCATCGCAGCCCTCCTACTCACGATCCTCTTCTGGTTCGCGATCTGGATCGTCAATGTCGGTGACGCCATGATGATCGCACAACGCGAAGGTTCAATCCTCAAAGTTGAAGACCGCCAGATCGATGTCGAGCGCCAGCGCGAGTTCGCCCAAAAGAGACTGGAACAACTCGAAGAAGAGGGCAAACCGATCCCATCAAGCGAAGGCCTAGACACCTCAGACGGATTCGAGCCAGACCTTGAAGCGGTCAACCCAACGCTCCGCATGTCCAAGAACCGACTCAAAGAATCCGAAGCCGCCGCCGAGACCTGGACCGCATGGGCCAGTCGAGTCGTGCTCCTCAAGACCCTGCTCCCAAAAACCCAAGAAACCGTGGGTCTTTTAGAACGCAATCTCATCACCCAGAAAGAAATTGCGACGCTCATGGGTATGAACGATCGGCAAGCAGAGATGATGGTCAACGATGAAACACCAGCGTTCGCCGATCCAAGAGCAGCCGAGCGTGCAACCAAAGTCTTGCAATCTCGCTCAATCCCCTGGATCCTCGGCACATCATTCATCTACGAAGCACTGTTGCTCCTGATCAGCTGCATCATCTTCGTCCGACGAGATTTCTAAAGCTGATTTCGAATCAAGTCTCGCGCCCCAGCTCAACCCCGCGATCCCGCGCCGCCGTCAGCGCCGCGACGATCGCATCCATCACCCCGCGTTCGTCCATCGTCGTCGTCGCGGCATAGGTCGTCCCGTTTTTGGAAGTCACCCGCGATCGCAACTCCGCCGCATCCTCATCAGACACCTTCAACAGTTCCGACGATCCAATCACCGTCTGCTCAACGATCCGCCGCGCGAGCTTCGCATCAAACCCGAGCGACACCGCCGCCTTGGTCATCGCTTCAACCAGATAAAACACATACGCAGGACCACTCCCCGCGACCGCCGTGAATGCATCCATCATCGACTCATCGATTTCAACCGTCTCGCCAACACCACCCATCAGCGTTTTGGCAATCTCAACATCCCCATCAGTCGATGACCCGCTCCCCGCGATCGCCGACATCCCAAGCCCCACCGAAGCGGGGGTGTTGGGCATCACCCGCACCACCCGCGCTCCCTCACCCATCGCATCACTGATCCGCTCAGATTTCGTCCCCGCCAGAATCGAGATCACCAAAGGCGACAACCCCGCGTCTGCAAGCAACCCACGCAACGCCCCCGTCGCATCCCCCAGCATCTGAGGCTTCACCGCAAGCACAATCCCGCACCCTCGCAGATCCTCACCCTTGAGCCACGCGACCCCCTGTCCCGGATCATCAAAGCTGATCTCAAACAACGACCGACGATCAGCGCTGGGATCCAGCACCGCGACCCGTTTGGGATCAAGCCCCCCCGCCCGCTGGGCGCCGTCGATGATCGCGTGGGCCATATTGCCCCCACCAATAAACAGAAGTGGAATCTGGAGTGTCTGCATCCCCATAGCGTACCCGCAGGCCGTACAATAAACACGACCAGAGAAGGAAACACCGATGTCTACTTTCTACCAACTCGAGTTCGAAAAACCAGTCACCGCGATCGAGAACGAGATCGAGCTCACCCGCAAAGCCATCGAAAGCCCGGGGGTCGAAGTCCCCGCACTCGGCGGAGTCAACGAGGGCATCAACCCCGCAGAGATCCAACCATCCCAGAGCGACCTCGATCTCCTCGAAAAGCGACGCATCCAGATGCTCAAAGAGGTCTACACCGACCTCTCTCCCTGGAACACCGTGCGTGTCGCACGCCACCCCAACCGCCCGCAGACACGCGACTACATCCAGCACATCTCCCGCGACTTCTGCGAACTCCACGGCGACCGCGCCTACGCAGACGACCCCGCACTCATCACCGGGTTTGGACGAATTGGCAACCGCAAGTGCCTCATCGTTGGACATCAAAAAGGCAAAACCACACAAGAAAAACTCGCGTGCCACTTCGGATGCGCCCATCCGGAGGGCTACCGCAAAGCCCTCGCGAAAATGCGCAAAGCTGAAAAATTCGGGCTCCCCATCGTGACCCTCGTCGACACCCCCGGCGCTTACCCAGGACTCGGAGCCGAAGAACGAGGTCAAGCCGAAGCCATCGCCGTCAATCTCCGCGAGATGAGCAGGCTCAAAGTCCCCATCGTCTCCATCGTCATCGGGGAGGGCGGCTCAGGTGGTGCGCTCGGGATCGCCGTCGCCGATCGCGTCGCGATGCTCGAATACTCGTGGTACTCCGTCATCTCACCTGAAGGATGCGCCGCGATCCTCTGGAAGCAAGCCAACGAGCAGACCAACAACGCCGCCGCCGTCGCGCTCAACCTCACCGCGAAGGACAACCTTAAGAACCAGATCGTCGATGCAGTCATCGACGAACCACTGGGAGGCGCCCACCGCGACCACGAAGCCGCGTCCTCGCTCCTCCAATCCTGGATCGAGACGCAACTCG